>PASS01000076.1 GCA_002712165.1 Fidelibacterota bacterium | reverse complement strand
ATTTCAATCGGGCGCCAAGCTGGTGGTATAGGCGGAGGAGTCACTTTTCCATCAGCAGCCAATAGCCAAAATCGCACTTCAACATTACTCGCTCTGGCTGCAACCTATACCGGTGATAGGATTACGTACGAAGGGCAACTTCAATATAGCCGGTTTCGTTGGAACTACGGCGCCGCCGATCCAGGACCGCGGGTCACGGTCCAGGCCCCATCTAGCCAAACAATCGCTATATTAGGTCACCCAGGGTACGTATTTGACGATACAGAGAACACCTATCAAACGCAGCATAAAATTACATACAAATATGGCGCCCACACACTAAAGGCTGGGGCCGATGTCATCGTGTCCAACTTCTCACTTACTGGTGGCGGAAATGTTGCGGGCAACTATTCGGTGCGACTAAATGCCGCACAGCTTAGTAAGATTTTTGGCTCAAATAAGGGTGTAAATTTGCAACCCCAAGACATACCATCCAATGTGCAAGTATTGAATTACTCGGTAGAGCTCCAGCCTAATGCATTTGGCACCACCCAATCACAATTCGGGTTTTACATTGAAGACGTCTTCGCTGCTACACCGAGGCTCAACATCACGGCTGGTTTGAGATGGGACTACGACACCCTCTCTAGAAGTGGGGGGTCAGGTGATTTAAATAATTTCGCGCCACGCCTAAGCGCTAATTATGCAATAACCGAACGTTCGGCTTTTCGCGTTGGCTTGGGTCTGTTTTACGACAAGATTCCATATGCCATCGCATCTGATGCTCTCCAGCAAAATTCAACTTCACCTGCTTTCAAAACTCAGCTTCAGCAGTTGATAGATTTAAGTATATTACCTTCTAACACAAGCATTGAGGGTATCACTTTCGACGGCAATCTCAGCGTCAATCCGGTTTGCAGTAATTATCTTGCCTGTCCGACACCTGCACAATCTGCAAATCTTAGGGACACGGCACTATCGAATAATTTACGTATTCTGAATCCTAGCGGACTTAGTAATCCTCGATCCATTCAGGCAGCCATTGGGTATCAATGGCAAGTCACGGATGATCTTTTATTTTATACTGATGCGATTTACTCAAAAAGCCATGATCTTTTGCGTCTTATCGATTTAAATGCGCCAGCGCCCTTTATATTCACAGGAGCGACACGCAGCCAAGGTGATGCTAACGCTACACGCCCAGTCACCCCTATACCTGGCGGGGGGCGAAGTATTGTTGTAACGGATACAGGTGGAAAAGCTGAATTCAAGGCCGTAAATTTCACGGTCATCAAAGAAAAGGGAAAGGATGCTTTTGCCTACCGCCTTTCTTACACTCTCTCAAGTTTGAAGAATGACACAGATGATATTAATTTTCGGGCTCAGGACTCAAACAATTTTGCCGCAGACTATGGCCCTTCACTAAACGACCGCACCCACACCTTTTCAGGCATGCTAACAATATTTCCATTGGAGCGCCTGTCTTTGACCATCGCAGGACTTGTTCAAAGTGGCCAACCCGTCAATTTTGTGCCAGACGCCACTAAATTCGGAACCATCGACCTTAACGGTGACGGTCAGTCTTTCGGTGAAGGATTTGTAGGCAATTCCGACCGATTCCCTGGGGCAACGCGTAATAGCGGCCGCCTGCCTTGGTCCAAGACATTCGATATCGCTCTCCAATACGCCATTCCCGTCCCCGAAGGGACTTTGGAGCTCCGCACAGATGTATTCAACGTTTTCAACGCCAATAATCTAAGCGGCTACCCTGTCAATTTTACTCAATCAAACCAGGTCCAAATAGGAGGCGGCGCACCTTTTGCCCAGCGCAGCGCTGCTCCACCCAGGACATTTCAGCTAAGCGCTCGCTTCATATTCTAGATCAAAATCGCACATTTATTTTTGGGCAAAGCACAGGTGCCGTGACCTTTTATACCATCAGCGCTAATCTGTAGCTCGGCATCCACCTCATAAACTAGCGTACTAATGCATATAGTATACCTTCATCAGTATTTCACACCACCAGACGGAGCTGGATCGACACGCTCTTATGAGATGGCTAGAAGATTGGTGGGAGCCGGACATAAAATCACTCTTGTAACATCTAATGCATTTTTTCCATCTGACTACAAGTTTGATCAGTTTGTAACCGACCTTAAAATTGACGGAATTGAATTAAAGGTTATTCGCGTCGCGTACTCTAATAGACAATCTTACTTTCGAAGAATATTTGCTTTTTTTCAGTTTGCATTTTTATCTGCGATTATTACTATGCGCATTCGAAATGTTGACTTAGTTTTCGCTACTTCCACGCCACTTACAATCATGATTCCAGGGATCGCTGCAAAGTGGTGCCACGCTGCACCTATGGTTTTCGAAGTTCGCGACCAGTGGCCTAAGGTACCAATCACACTCGGCATCTTAAAAAACCCACTTGCAATCGCCGCAGCACGATGGATGGAAAGAGCTGCATACCGTAATGCCGCGCATATCGTTGCGTTATCGCCCTGTACCCGTGACGGAATTATTGCGCTGGGTGTGAATCAGAATGATATCACTGTCATCCCTAACTGCGCAGACACAGATCTTTTTCGAGTAGATAATGATGTCGGCGAGAAATTCATTAACGAACACCCCCACTTACAGAACAAGAAAATTGTTGCCTATGTAGGTACACTTGGGCTCGCCAATGGCGTGGATTATATAGTTCAGCTTGCCGCACGTATGAAAAGCCGCGATCCGAATATTTATTTTGTAATCGTGGGAGATGGTGCAAAGCGCGACCAAATTGCAAAATTAGCTGGTGAGCTTGACGTTTTTGGTAAAAATTTTTGGATGCTGCCACCAGTTCCCAAAAACCAGGTTCCGCGACTTTTATCAGCTGCGACGGCTGTGTGCTCAACCTTTATTATTGATGCGGCACCCTGGCCGAATTCAGCCAATAAATTCTTTGATGGTATGGCCGCTGGCAAACCGGTCATTATAAATTATCTTGGGTGGCAAAAAGGTGTCCTTGATCAAAGTGGCGCCGGTATTGCTTTACCACCCGATGACCTTGATAGGGCCGTTGAAGACCTAAAGCTTTTTCTGAACGATGACACTGCTGTGGCTAAATGCAGTGCCGCCTCATCTCTTTTGGCAGATACACGTTATAATCGGGCACTTCTAGCTGGAAAGTTACAGTACGTATTAGAAAAAGCTGCCGCTAAGAGCCATCAATACGACTTGACAGAAATACCCTACGAACAACGGATATTTCAAACATCAATGCGCCAGGCCAACATTAAAAGAACTTCGCCCTCCCAACAAAAGCAATAGCTGCAAGCAATAGATAAAGGGCGATCATTGCCACCAAGGCGTGATTGCATGCACGTGTGATAGCTTCCTCGCACTCCGGTGTCGGTCCGTATTTCCCAATTTCAGCAAATGGAGCAAAGAACGGCCTGAAACAAAGTTCCACAGCAATAGTAGTCCAAAATACTAGGCCAACAAGAAACAGCTTAGCTGCGAACCATGTTTCGTCAATTGGAGCACCTGTCGCCAGAGAGTTCAAACCATACACGACAAATCCCAAACCAGCGATCGCTTTAAAAAATAAGTCTAAATGCCGGAACGTTGTTACTGCAGGAGAACCTGCCAAGTGAACATGAGCTATGATGACCGATAACCAGGTAAAACTAATAGCCCAACTAGCCGTTTTTAACCCTGGCGTTAATGGGTACACATTAATGGCTTCAGTCAACTCAATACCAACTGGCAATATAAATACAAAACATACGCGGGGAATAATTTGGGTAACATTAGAAACTTTAAGTATTGCAACGCGAGCATTATAGCTTAACTGCGTACGTCGAATTACTGCCGTGCAAGCAAAAATAACAAATTCAGCGATTAGCCAAAATACGAGCAAAAGAATGTGTAAATAGTCCCAAGCAACTGAACTGCTCATCGCGAGGACTCCATTTTCCCCTATTAGCCGCCCACCTCACTACATCTAAAGTGCTTTTTTAAAAAGAAGCCTGCAGACAGTTTATTACTGCTTCTTTTAAAACAACCATTACAAAAGGCGAGGGAAGTTAAGCTTGTTTTGCCCCTATGATACCACGTCGAATTTTCCGTGTACGGATAAATAAGTCCTCAAGTGCTTTTCCGTCACTCCTTCGAATTGCTCTTTGTAACCCAGTCAGATCTTCAGTGAAACGCTGCAAGGTTTCCAGAATTGAATCTCGATTACTTAAAAATATATCACGCCACATGACCGGGTCTGAGGCAGCTATACGCGTAAAGTCCCTAAATCCAGAAGCAGAATATTTTATTACCTCTCGCTTCAAATCGTCGCTAAGATCTGCCGCAGTACCAACAATTGTATATGCTATCAGATGAGGTAGATGCGATGTTATGGCCAACACTGCATCATGGTGATCTGGCTCCATCAGATCAACTTTGGCTCCCATCTTGCGCCATAAAGTACTTAGCTTTCTTACAGCCTTATTTGAAACCTCTGAAGAGGGCGTCAGAATACACCAACGCCCCTCAAATAAATCCGCAAAGCCTGCTTCTGGACCAGAGTGCTCCGTGCCAGCTACTGGGTGCCCGGGCACAAAATGAACTCCTTTAGGAATATGCGGAGCTATAGCCGCAACGGCTTCTCGCTTAACAGACCCTACATCAGTTAAGATTGTACCCGGCTTCAAACTTGGTCCTATTTTCGCAGCAATCGCCTCATAAGCGCCCATAGGCGTTGCAATAACAACCAAGTCCGCACCAAATACTGCTTTCGAGCAATCGGATGTGACTTCGTCAACAATATCAAGACTTAAAGCAGCCTTTCTGGTTTTTGCGCGGCGAGCACAAGCTATAGAGCTGCCGACAAGGCCAGACCGGCGCATAGCCAATGCCATCGATGATCCAATAAGGCCAATGCCTATAAAGGCTACACGATCAAATAGTGCTGTTATCTTTTTTGATTTTTTTCTAGCCACGCTTACCACTCATAAATTCTGTCAGTGCATCCAGAACCTGGTTCATATCTTCATCATCACCTATCGTTATACGAAGATGGTTTGGCAGCCCATAGGAATCAACACGTCGAACAACGACTCCCTTAGATTGCAGAAATGCATCTGCATCCTTAGCTGTTCTATTTGCAACGGTTGGAAATTCAGGCAAAACAAAGTTAGCGCTTGTCTCATTAACTTTAAGCCCTAAACCTCGAAGGCGCTGCAGGGCAATATCGCACCACTTTGTATTATGGTCGCGAGCACGTTGGATGTGTTTCTGGTCGCGCACGGCCCCAATACCAGCAAGCTGTGCTGCGGTCGTAACGTTGAATGGGGATCTTAAGTGTTCCACTGTATGGATAATTGACTTTGGTCCATAAGCCCATCCGAGACGTAATGATGCCAAACCATAGATTTTAGAGAATGTTCTCGTCATGACAGTGTTTGACGTAGTGCTAGCAAGATCTAAACCGCTATCGTAATCTGATGATGTTGCAAATTCTGCATAGGCTGCGTCTACAACCAATACAATGTCTTCGCGCAAATCATTACGTAGTCGCGCCAGCTCAGAAGCAGAAAGGTAAGTGCCTGTCGGATTATTTGGATTTGCTAAAAATACAATTTTAGTGCGCTGAGTTACCGCTGCAAGTATTGCATCCACATTCGCTGTAAGATTTGTCTCTGGCACCGCAATGGGCGTAGCTCCTACTCCCTTTGCATAGATTTCATAAACCAAAAATCCATGTCGAGTATAAACAACCTCATCACCTGGCCCCGCGTACGTTCTGCATAGCAGACACAGCAACTCATCAGAGCCGGCGCCACAAATGATGCGCCCAGCATCAATGCCATGTACTTCAGCGATCGCCTCGCGCAATCCATCAGCCGGGCCAACAGGGTAACGGTGCAAGTCCCCAGAACCAGAGTTGTAGGCTTCGATGGCATTCGGACTGGGGCCAAGCGCACCCTCGTTTGCCGCCAGTTTAGCTACCCGCGATGCCCCCTTAATTTGGAACTTTCCGCTTTGGTAGATAGGAATGCTCATGACCCCAGGTCGGGGTTCCGGCGTTGTCATAGCTCACCTATGGTCTTTAGGTTTATGATAAAGCTCGGCCAAGCAAATGACCGTAAATTGGGCCAAAGTCATAGTTTGCTGGAGATCCAAAATCAAAGAAAACATTGACATAATGATTGCCCAGCGCTGTTTTGTCAGAGACAACAGCAGCTAGGGCCACAACAAGCCCACTTCTGAAAGGATAAATTCTTTAAAATGGCGGATAATGTCACTAACCAGCCCATCGCCGAGACCAGAAATACTGACCCAGGCCATAAACTGGTTCTGAATGAGCCCCTAGTCCTGCAGTCTGGGGTCACACTAGAGCCAGTTACAGTTGCCTACCAGACATACGGCAGCCTAAATACCGAGCGATCTAACTGTATTCTTGTTTGCCATGCGCTCACCGGCGACCAATATGTGGCTGGAATCCATCCAAGCTCGGGTAAACCTGGCTGGTGGAACACATTAGTAGGGCCAGGAAAAGCCATTGATACTGAGTTGTTTTTTGTTGTTTGCGCCAATGTGCTTGGCGGTTGCATGGGCTCTAGCGGCCCAAAAGAAATTAACCCCACAACCAATCAGCCATGGGGCCTAGACTTTCCGATCATAACAATTCGCGACATGGTGCAAGCCCAAGTCAAACTTATCGATCACCTGGGTATAGATAAAGTTTTTTGCGTGGTTGGTGGTTCGATGGGTGCTATGCAAACTTTGGAGTGGGCGCACAAATATCCAGA
Organism: Fidelibacterota bacterium; assembly: GCA_002712165.1. Taxonomy (GTDB): domain Bacteria; phylum Pseudomonadota; class Alphaproteobacteria; order Rhodospirillales; family Rhodospirillaceae; genus UBA11612. The sequence goes on along the minus strand of PASS01000076.1, from coordinate 65,976 downwards.
CCGCATTTTTTCTGCCGTACCAATCGCGGGTTCTTACCGTCATTCAGCGCAAAATATTGCCTTTCATGAAGTTGGACGCCAGGCCATCATGGCAGACCCAGACTGGTGCCATGGCAACTATCTCACAGAAGGAAAGGTACCTAAACGCGGCCTCGCTGTAGCACGAATGGCCGCACATATTACTTATTTGTCAGAAACGGCATTACAACGAAAGTTTGGGCGACGCCTACAGGATAGGACTTCTCTAACATATGGATTTGACGCTGATTTCCAAGTTGAAAGTTATTTGCGTCATCAAGGCTATACCTTTGTTGACCGCTTTGATGCTAATTCGTACCTCTATATCACCCGTGCTATGGACTATTTCGATTTGGCGCAGGAAAACGATGGTGCCCTAGCTGAGGCCTTTAAAAATACTCCTGTACGCTATTGTTTGATCTCATTTTCATCAGACTGGCTATTTCCCACTTTGGAAAGCCGAGAAATCGTGCGCGCACTTAATGTCGTACCTGCGAACGTAAGTTTTGTCGAAATCGAATCTGACAAAGGGCATGATGCATTTCTTTTGGATGAAAGCGAATTTCATCAAACCTTGCAGGGGTTTATATCTGGGGCAGCAGAGTCTTTCGGTTTATCGACCGAGCATGGAACAAACAATGAGAGTTAAAAGCAACCCCGCACCGAGTATAACAAATACCCCACCACGAATTCGTGTCGACCTTCAGCAGGTTGCTGACTTGGTCCCATGGGGTAGCCGCGTCCTTGATATTGGCTGTGGCGATGGGACACTGCTTGCCTATCTAAAAAATTTCAAAAACGTAGACGGTCGAGGGCTAGAACTATCCATGGCAAAAGTAAGGTTGGCGGTGAGGCAGGGACTACCAGTTATTCAAGGTAACTTAGAGACTGATCTAGCGGACTATCCTATCAGCGGATTTGACTATGTCGTCTTAAGTCAAACACTACAAGCCACTCACAATCCGCAAAAAGCAATAGAGGAGATGTTACGCATTGGGCAACGTGTGATTGTTTCTTTTCCAAACTTTGGGCACTGGCGCGTTCGCTTTTCGGTAATGTTTGGTGGGCGCATGCCTACTACGCCAACACTAAGTGACGCGTGGTTCAATACACCCAATATCCATTTGTGTACGATTCGAGACTTCATAGACCTATGCAAAAAAATGGGAATACGTATTGAGGAAGGCTTCGCGCTAGATGCTCTTGGTCGCCAGCGTCGCTTCACTGCAACAAGTGGTCTGGCTAACATTTTTAGTGAACAAGCACTGTTTGTCTTAGCGCGCACATAACAAACCCCAGCTATAAATAATTGCGACGTATCCCCCCTCCTACTGGCCGAGCAATCACACCTCTCGGTGGGGTTTTTTCTTTAGCGCCACCAAACGGTAATGCATAAATCTGTTTCTCGGCCTCGACCGCTAGTAATCCGCCAAAAGCTGGAAATATACGCCCCCCCAACCGCTCCAAAATAACCGACCAAGTTCTGAAAAGTCGCCAACCAACTGGAAGGGCATATAAAAACCCCTTAGTTTGAACGGGTACAAATAAGTTGTCTTTCAAAAGGCGGGTAATTTGCCCAGCTGAATAGGGCCGACCTAAAGCAAAAGGTGAGCTCTCTGATTGCGCCAATAGGCCGCGGCGATTCGCGACAATAACCAATAAGCGTCCACCGTCCGATAGAACGCGCCAACATTCCCTTAAAAGCGGCTGGAGATGTGAGCTGCCCTCAAGGCAGTGAACCAATAGAAGCCTATCCATAGATCTATCCTCGAAGGGCAGCATATGTTCGTCCGAAAGGACTGTTAAATTTTTTTGTCCTTCTGGCCAACGCAAGGCGCCCTGCCCAGCCGGCATTACGGCTATAACCCGCTCAGCCTCACTTCTATAATTGCCCAAAAATGGTGCTGGAAAACCTATACCGAGCAAGCGGCGCCCAGTAAGGTCTGGCCACATGTCACGTATGCGGTTGGAAATCAAACGAGCAGCCAAGCGGCCTTTAGCGCCAGCATAAAAGTCTCTCAAATCAAAGACGTCATTCCACATAATCTGCTAATACCACGATAGGCCTAAAGACGGCATACCTAGTCAGCAGGCTGGCCGAATAGAGGCCTAAAACTAGGCAAATTATAAATTCAATAGATTTATCTGCCGACAAATGGCCTAAACTTTTCGTGCCTCTTGCAAATTTGCCTTTCAGTCAATGAACGCAACTACAAAGCTTGTTTTAATAAACCCCTCAGCTACAAGGCAAAACCAAAAGCTAGCTAATATCGTAGAGCAAAAATAAAACTCATAATTTGGCCGCATACATTTATAAACCACGACAAAAAAGATGCTCAATAGGGTGGTTAGTGCAAGAAAAAATATAAATACTTCCAAAGGTAGAGCAAGTGCCCCCACAGCCATGAGTTTCACATTGCCCAAGCCCAGGCCCTCACTCACCATGCAGGCCCTATAGCCAGCATCGACCAACAGACCCAAGATTACCACCCCCGAAGCCAGCGCCAGGCCCGCTAGCACTTCACCATCGCTGACCCACCTCATAGCACCGGCAAGTAATGCTAGTATCAAGACCAGACCATTAGGTAGGTACTTATGCTCAATATCAATGACGGCAAGAGTCATAATTGCTGGCGTAATCGCCAGTAAAACCCACATCTTCTCAGGGGTGGTGCTAAGAGCCATCCCTATGACACAAAGTGTAGCGGTTGTTATTTCTATAGCTGGATATCGCCAAGAAATGTTGGCGCCACAATAGCGGCATAAGCCTTTGTTTAAAACCCAAGAGAATACTGGCACTAAGTCAGAAGCTGCCAGTGTGTGGACGCAATATGGACAGAGCGATCTACCCTTGGCAATGCTTAAGCCACGAGGCTGTCGATACGACAGAGCCGTCACTAAGCTCCCAAATACCAAGCCGAATAGCGCAGCGAGTATAAGCCGAATAGTCAGCGGAATCTCGACCATTAAGTCCAATACTTATTCCCGCGCCCGGCATCAAAGCCCATTACACAATATGCTACGTTATATCTACCCAGGTTCTAGCGGTATAGCGCAGCAGACTATTTCACAGTAAATACAACAATTTCCGAGACTACCGGTGGCACATGTGGCTTGTGATCCTTGTCACCTAAAACCAATTGTATTCTATGCTCACCGGGCTCCAGCACGAGATCCGTTTCCGTCTGGCCTTTGCCGAAATGAATGATCTGTGGATCCCCTACCGGTAAATAATCATTCAAAGGCGGTGTATCCTGATCTACAACAAGATGGTGATGGCCTGTCATCTCAACATCAGTGCCCGCTGGAGCAATACCCATACCACGCAGACCAAATAATACCTTCACTGGATTGGTCACGGTTCCTCCGCCTCTCGGTTCTATAATATAAACTTTAGCACCTGGAGGTGATGGTGTGTCAGCCAAGACCAACGGCGCAAAAAGCGCCATACTAACAAAAATAAGTACTATTTGGCGGAGCATTATAGTCATCCTTTCTATAACTAGTTTGTCTGTATGCCAGCAGGAAATGAATCTGTATCAACAGCATCTTCGCGCGTCATAAAAATGTAAATATTTCTCTGTGTTTCGCTTACGAGGGCCTGCCCCATTACGGGCAGGTAACCTGGGGCACTAATGGTAACTGGCAGAGTCACAGACTGTTCGTTTGATAAGCGTAATTTATCACCATTTCGGTACTCAACCTGAGCATTCGTAAACTTGAAATAATCTGAATCAGAAAAGCCCGCATATAGCTCAAGAATGAATGCGTCCTGCACACCTGATAAATAGCGCCGAGCAAATTGCTCATAGCTCATAAGGTTTTCATTTAGATTTCTAACTTCAACCGTGGCATTCTCAATAGGAACACGCGTGGCCGCATCCAGGACCGCTATTGTCACATCTCTCGTGTCACGCAAAACCCTGTTAAGAAAGCGCTCAGGTACGCCGTTGAAATCTACACCGTGCCAGGTAAATGAACGGCGTTCACCATCACCCTGATAGCGCTGTGATGCACCTAAATTAGGCATACAACTGATAGGTTTTCGCGGATCACCAGCAGGCGTAGCCACAATATCAAGCCGAAAAGTCACTAGCTCTGCACCAGAAAGTGCTGGGTGATCAGTGGACGTGGCAAGAAAATCATTTAACTGACGCTCAGTTATTTCACTGCTATTGTTCATCGGACCAAGGAAATAGGTTCGAGGATTTGCTTTCACCCTACCAACATTACCACCTTGGGTTAGTGTTGCCCCACCTCCAGCAAGCGCCATGCGTCCAGGAGAGGTCTCACTATCACGCTCAATACTACGCGCTAAAGCGACGCACTGCTGACTGGAGCTTGCTAACGAATCACGTTGAAAAATAGTAATCTCAGTCTCGGCAACTGCACGTATTTTTTTCTCTGCGATCGTTTCTTCTTCAACTGTCACGTCCAAATGGAACCCAGTCACCACTTGCACTTCGACTGCATTAATATCGGTACCTGTTGAAGCCGGTTGCATAGATGAACAAGCAATGAATATGGGAGAAACCGCCAGGGCAAGCATGCAACGGAAAAAATAATCAAATGATAATCGTTTCATAAGACCTATTGTGCGAAGCAAAGAGTAAAGCATCAAACCGCAATCCAATTACCAGGGGCTATTTTAACATCAAGTTCAACGCTCCGATTGGCGCGCCCGAAGGGATTCGAACCCCTGACCTTCGCCTTCGGAGGGCGACGCTCTATCCAGCTGAGCTACGGGCGCACGATCGTCAATTAGGTACTAATAGCCTCTGGCGGAGCGTATCAAAACTTAAACTATCGGCTTAAAAGGCGCAAACCCCCTGAAAAATATGAATTCCACACCGAAATTTTTCTCCATAGTATGCGCTGCCGCTCATGAACGCACCGTCGACTCACAGCTAACCCGGAAAGAATTGAGATTTTGAGCCACTTTTTTAGCCAGCTATACAGTAGCCCCTACATATTACTCATTCTTACCATGTTCATGTGGGCCGGTAACGCAATCGCTGGACAAGTAGCTGTCGGTGAAATTTCGCCTATGTTACTGACCGCTTTGAGGTGGGTTGGCGTCGGAGTCCTAATTTTTATATTTGCTCGCCGACGCATAGTTAATGAATGGCCAGCCCTACGTACTCGCCTTCCCCTACTGCTTGCCTTAGGTGCACTCGGTTTCAGCACCTTCAACGCCTTATTTTATATAGCCGCACACTCAACTGTCGCGATCAATATTGGAATCATAAACGGCGCCCTGCCCGTTTTTGTGATGTTGGGTACTTATATTTTTTACCGAACCCAAGTGACAGGCGCACAATTAATCGGCGTAGTGGTAACGCTAATTGGTATAGCGGTCGTAGCAGCACGTGGCGATATAGCCCTGATCAGTGATGTACGGTTTAACCCTGGGGACGTGCTGATGACTTTTGCATGCTTGCTATACGCTGCCTACACCGTTGCTCTTCGCGAGCGTCCCGCAGCATCAGGACTCGCCATCTTCTCAATAATGACCGTGGGTGCTCTTGCCACATCCATACCTTTGGCGATTATCGAAATCTTGATGGGGGACATGATTTGGCCAAGCCCTACAGGCTGGGCTGTCGCCTTGTATGTCGCTATATTTCCATCCTTACTATCTCAGCTTTTCTTTTTAAGAAGTGTAGAGTTGATAGGACCAAACCGCGCTGGTTTATTTATAAATCTAGTCCCTATCATCACTGCAGCTTTTGGCGTCATTCTCTTGAATGAGGACTTCCACGGGTATCATGTTGCTGCTTTATTTCTCGTGCTGAGTGGTATTTGGCTAGCTGAAAGGAAATACATTCCGCTGAAATAAATTCTTAAGTGACTAATTGCTCATATCAGTGCGCAAGCGCTGCAAGGAATGTTGATCTGCACCCGATGGAAGAGGCGATAAAGCATTGCCTATAAAAGCGATAATATCCCGCAGGACTATCGGGGCTGCTTTGTCACGCAAAATCATATGCCAACTATCTTCGTAATATGCAGCTTGCATATTCTTATGTGCAGCCTCAAAGAGTGTCATCGCCTTTTCGGTTGGCCCTTTGGGAACAATTTCGTCCTTTTCACCATAGAGATACATCACGGGCACATTTATAAAAGACGGCGCCTCCAATGCATAATCCATAAGGTTGGTCAGTCCATAGACAACATCGATGCGTGTTTTTTTTATAAATAATGGGTCGCGAGCGAGGGTTCGCAGCATTTCAGTATTATCACTAGCGCGCCTACCCAGACTCTGCCCAGATGGTTTAAGTCCAGGAGCCACTCGTGCACCGAGCCAAAGTGCTATACGATAGGACACAGGCATAGTAGACCTAGCCCACACAGCTGGAGCTGCGAGGATAGCGCCATCAACTGGCGGCGGCCTAGGCATCGCAAGCGCTGTCATCACAACAGCCCCACCCATGCTTTCGCCCAAGGCAAATAGAGGTGTGTTAGGATATTTGTTTTTCAGCACCCGCGCGAAATCAGAAAAATCATTTGACATTGCCTTGTCACCAGCCCAAAGGCCTGGATTTGGAGCCTCACCAAATCCCCTCTGGTCATAAGCATAAAAAGCAATACCATTTTCGGCCAAAAATGGGCCAACACCAGGCGTGCCGGGCACTTCATCGAAAGCTTTACTATAATCATTCAGCCCATGTAAGGCTAAGACAACAGCCTTAAGCGGTTGTCCGCTGTCAGCTTCTAGTGCTGGTAGCCATTTTCGAATAGGTAGCTGCAATCCATCCGATGTCACAAAAGCCTTATCCGTGAGACTTGGCGTGGTCTCCATAGGCCCAGAAGGTGCTATAATTGGAGCGCATGCACCCAGGGTCAGGATCACTCCGACAGCTGCAATATGTCTTATATTTTTCATATGAGTAATCAATTCTCGCACTGCGTGTTTCCAAGATGCAAGGTTATACGGGAACAGCCTAATCGGCCTCATCTTTAGACCCTGAGGTAAGCTGCAAAAATATATCCTCAAGCTCAACCTCATCTGTGCGAATGTCAGCGACCGACAACTCACATGATCGCGCCGCATCAAGAATTTCCTGCATAGCATTAGCGCTAGGCCTATAATTTATATGCAATTCATTAGGTGCTGTTTGAACTGCATGAAGTCTCTGCATTACTTCAGGTACCTTAGAAAGGGGTTTCGCAAGAATCAAGGAAACAGACTTGTTGTCAATTCTGCGCAAGAGTGCGTGGGTGGAGTCACAGGCCACTAATTTGCCATGGTTAATAATTGCTATGTGATCGCACAACTCTTCCGCCTCTTCCAGATAGTGTGTTGTAAGCAACACTGTCGCTCCACGAGCGTTTAGTTCGCGGATGTGGCGCCAAAGTTGTTGGCGCAACTCCACATCTACACCTGCAGTCGGCTCATCCAACACCACAATAGGTGGAGCGTGAACCAAAGCCTTAGCCACAAGAAGGCGACGACGCATGCCACCAGACAAAGCACGAGCATATGCATCGGCTTTATCTGTCAACCCTACTAACTCGAGGATTTCGGCCGTGCGCCTCTCTCGCTTCGGGACTCCATAAAAACCCGCTTGCACCTCTAAAACTTCCCGCGGGGTGAAGAATGGATCAAGATTAAGTTCCTGTGGTACGACCCCTATCGCGCAGCGCGCCTGCCGCTCGTCTGTTTCTATATCGCTTCCCCAGATGCGCACTTTACCGGAACTCTTTTTAACTAATCCCGCCATTATATTAATTAGTGTTGATTTACCTGCACCGTTAGGGCCCAACAGGCCAAAGAAAGATCCGCGAGGAATATTAAGGGAAAATTCATTTAGGGCGCGCTTGGATGGGCGACGCCCACCGCCATAAACCTTGTTAAGATCTTGAATTTCTATAGCCAGATCTGGGAGAAATGGGGGATTAGAAGAAGTTAGATCCATCACGAGGAAAGGCCTGTTTTTGAATGTAGCGGTGCAAGCCGTAGCCATCACCAAGATACAATGGGTACCACCCAGCCAAATCCGGGGTCAACGCCTCGCATCATCGTCGTCTATTCGTTATAAAGTTAAAATGACCAATATTGTCGCAAGCTTGCAATCTATGGTCACCGAACGCATAAACGTGCCTGGCCACACGTGGCCGTATATGACTGATTTACAGCAGGAACTGCACTATGGTCGAGTCTGTCGAAACTATACGCACTGAGTCTACTCAAATAAATTGTGACGGCGGCGGCGGCGCTTTGGGACATCCACGCGTTTACTTACAAATAAAACCTGAAATTGGTGAAATTGTCTGCCCTTATTGCGGCCGACGTTACGTTCTAACACAAACTAGCGCGACTGACTCCAAGGGTCACTGACGAAACTAGCTAAGAGTCTTGACGCTGGAGCCCCACATTAAAAATGGCCTTAAAGTCCAAAATGCCCAAACGCCTCTACCTAATCGACGGATCAGGCTATATCTTTCGCGCTTACCACGCTCTTCCGCCTATGACTAGATCGGATGGTACACCGGTTAATGCGGTCTACGGCTTTTCTAACATGCTGATGAAGTTGCTCGATGATCTACGCGATACAAATGTTGAAGAGTTGATTGCAGTTATTTTTGATGCCAAGCGCATCACCTTTCGTAACGAAATATATAAAGACTACAAGGCGAATAGGCCGGATCCACCCGAAGACCTAATACCTCAGTTCAAGTTAATCCGCGATGCTACCCGTGCATTCAATGTCCAAGCCATCCAAATGGAAGGCTTTGAAGCAGACGATCTTATTGCCACCTACGCAAAACTAGCGGTAGCCAACAATATCCAAGTTGTCGTTATCTCTGCTGATAAAGATCTCATGCAACTAATTCGCCCAGGGGTCACGATGTTCGACCCTATGAAGAACCGTACCATTGGCCCGGATCAGGTAGTAGAAAAATTCGGTGTGGCGCCAGATAAAGTCATTGATATTCAGTCTTTAGCTGGCGATGCTACTGACAATGTGCCTGGCGTACCCGGCATAGGCGTTAAGACAGCAGCGCAATTAATTGGTGAATACGGTGATCTTGACTCTTTACTGTCTCACGCCGCTGAAATCAAACAACCGAAACGCCGCGAGAGTTTGCTTGAAAATGCCGAGCTAGCCCGCATTTCAAGACAACTCGTCACCTTAAAAGACGATGTTCCCATTGAAGTCCCCATTAGAGATTTGAAGTGGCGCCAACCTGATCCTGATACACTCATAGGGTTTATTACCGAGCAGAATTTTAAAAGTCTTCTTAATAAAGTTTCGGCAAAGCTTCATGGAAATTCTCAGGACAAACAGCACACATATTTTGCAGAAAAAAAAGTTTTATCAGTTAGTAAAACCAGGTACGAAACTATTCAGAAGACCTCTGACCTCAAGCGATGGGTCGATGCCGCAACGGCCAATGGCTTCGTAGCAGTAGATACCGAAACAGATGGGCTTAACCCCCTACAGGCACGCATGGTTGGAATCTCTCTATCCATCGAACCTGGGAGCGGCTGCTATATTCCTTTGCGTCATACGGGTGGCGCCCAGCAAGGTGCGCTAGAGCTGGGAGATGATGAGACAGCCCAAGATGCACCGCCACAAATACCTGTTGAAGAAGCAATCCAGATTCTGACGCCAGTCCTTGAAAACCCCGGCGTATTAAAGATAGGACATAATATTAAATTTGATACACACGTCTTTGCGCAAGAAGGAATTAATTTAACGCCTGTAGACGACACCATGGTGATCTCTTATGTGCTAGAAGGATCACAACACGGACACGGCATGAACGAACTATCTGATCTTCATTTAGATCATAAGACCATTCCGTTCTCAGAAGTATGCGGCACTGGCAAAAAGCAAATTACCTTTGATCAAGTTCAGTTAGATGCAGCGACGACCTATGCCGCGGAAGATGCAGATGTTACTCTTCGCCTCCATACAATCCTAAAACCACGCCTTGTATCTGACCGCCTTGTTAGTATTTACGAGACTCTCGACCGCAAGCTCATTCCCATCTTGGGTGATATGGAAAAGAGAGGCATACTGGTGGACATAAAGGTCCTGAAATCTCTTAGCCAGGACTTCGCAGTGCGCATGGCAGACCTCGAAGCCGATATTCATAATCTAGCAGGAGAAGAATTTAACGTCGGCTCGCCCAAACAGCTTGGCGAGATATTATTCGAACGTATGGGGCTACAGGGTGGTAAAAAGACAAAAACCGGAGCCTTTGGAACCGGAGTGGATGTTCTTGATGATTTGGCAGCCCAAGGCCACGAGTTACCCGCCCGTGTTCTCGAATGGCGGCAACTATCAAAACTTAAAAGCACTTACACAGATGCCCTAATCAACCAAATAAACCCAAACACTGGGCGAGTGCATACAAGTTATGCCCAAACCATTGCATCTACCGGACGACTCTCGTCAACCGATCCGAACCTGCAAAATATACCTATTCGCTCTGATGAAGGCCGTAAGATCCGTAACGCCTTTATTGCTGGTAAAGGCAAGACTTTGCTATCAGCGGACTATAGCCAAATTGAACTACGTCTTGTTGCACACGTCGCTAATGTAAAAGCGCTTAAGCAAGCCTTTAAAGATGGCGTGGACATTCACGCTGCTACCGCATCAGAGATGTTTAACGTACCTTTAAAAGGTATGGACCCCATGATTCGCCGTCGAGCGAAGGCTATCAATTTTGGTATTATTTATGGAATTTCGGCTTACGGCCTTGCCCGCCAACTTAGTATTCCTCGCAGCGAGGCGCATGAATATATTGAGGCCTACTTCAAGAAATTTCCCGAAATTCGTGATTATATGGAGGCAACCAAAGCAATTGCCAAAAAACAGGGTTATGTCACAACACTATATGGCCGCCGCTGCTGGACGCCAAGCATTGGTGATCGCAATCCTAATATGCGCGCATTCGCTGAAAGAGCGGCCATCAATGCGCCTATTCAAGGCGGGGCGGCGGATATAATTAAACGCGCAATGATCCGTCTCCCGAAAGCCATGAAGGACGCAAGCTTAAATGCCGAAATGCTGCTACAGGTGCATGACGAATTAATCTTGGAAGTACCCTCCAGTGAAATCGGAAAAACAAAAACTCTTGTCAAATCCGTGATGGAGGGAGCCGAACATTTGGACGTGCCACTAACAGTGGATGTTGGAGTAGGTCCCAACTGGGCGAAAGCGCACTAAAAGCACGCGCACCAGATTTACTGGTGCCTTAAAACATGAGCTTTCGCAATTAAGAGTTGTGGGCTGGGGCAGCTTGGGCAAACATTGGCGCATGAAGTGCCCACCAACATACATTCCTTATGTTCTACTTAGCCTTTATGGCTGCCCAGCCATAGCTAAAGACATGACATTGGCCTGTTTCAGCCGCAATGTCGAAGCAGCTATGCAAATTGCTGCCTGTGATAGCGCCATTTCTCAGGGCAAACTGCCAGATGACACGCATGCACTCGCTCTAGCCTCGCGTGGCGCTGCTCGTCATCAAAGCGGAGATATAACTGGTGCCCTTGCCGATTACAGCGAATCCTTATTAATAGTGCCAGATGATTTATCAGTTCGTCTCAGTCGAGGGCTAGTGCGAGAGGAACTAAACCAAATCAAAGAAGCCGAAGACGACTATTCTTTAGTGATTAAAAGCACTCCACTCACAAAAAATGTTTTGCTTGGTAAAGCATATATACGACGAGGAACTTTGCGTCTGAAAAACGGTAACAAGTCAGACGGTATCGCAGATCTTGGTGAAGCGCGAAGGTTTGACCCACGTAACCCATTGCCCTTCAAAACTCGCGGTATATATTTCCTGGAAAATGATAAAATAGAGCAGGCCATCATCGAACTAAAGCAATCGGTAAAGCTAAATGCAGGCGATTCTTATGCCCAATTCATGCTGGGAACGGCATACTTGAAGCTTGGTCAATCAGATAGCGCAATCAAGGCATTTACGGACGTGCTAATTTTAGAGCCAGAAAATGCGGATGCACTGCGCGCCCGCGCTATAACTTATGGCCAACAAGAGAATTATAACGCCGCGATTGTGGATTACACGGCCTTATTAAAAATTATCAGTACAGACCATGTGTCTTTGGAAGGGCGAGGCGCTGCATTCCTGCGCATTGGGGCCACCCCTTCCGCTATTGCAGATTTTGACAAAATTCTCACCTTAAAACCTAATGATGCTAGTGCTAGATTCTTACGTGCTAATTCTCGATTTCAAATCGGTGACGCAGAAGGAGCAGTAGCCGATTTCAGTGCCGTACTCGCAAGAAAACCGTCAGATATTAATGCACGCCTGGGCCGCGGTATTGCTCGCCAGTTTATCAGTGCTTATGAGGACGCCGAGATGGACCTCAGTATAATTTTGGAATCAATGCCTGATGCTGCACAGCCACTGGCCAATAGGGGATATGTGCGTGTTATGAAAGGCGACTTTGCCGGTGCTACAGAAGACTTGACTGCGGCTATGGCATTGCCAAATGCACCAACGATTCTTGTGCTATGGACGTATATCGCTAGTGCCCGAGCAGGAAAAATAAAGCCTGGTACACTTGCCTATAACACTCAAGGCATGGATCCAGATCAATGGCCCTATGCAATAATGCGTTATTTTATGGGTGACATTTCAGGCGACGAAGTTATTTCTGCCGCAGCAGAAAACTCTATAGGAGCAACCGGTCGGCTTTGCGAAGCTTATTTCTTTCTCGGCCAAGCTGCACTGATTGTTGGCAATAAAGCTGAGGCGAGACGGCTCTTTGAAGCCGCACTAAATACAACTGCCGTACGTTTTACTGAGTATGCCGGAGCAAAAGCTGAGTTAGTCCGGCTTGGTGACAAGTAACGATTAACCTATTGCTCTGAAAATAAAATAAGCGTTTTGCCTCACACCCGCCACCAGAATGCGGCAATTCTGCCATAATAGGGGAATAATATCACAGTTAGTAAAAAGGGCTTTGCCATTCTTCCAATGAATAAAGGAATATTCTCTTGGCCTACAGTATCGCTCTTGTTGATGACGACCGTAATATCCTGACCTCCGTTTCAATTGCCCTGGAAACGGAGGGATTTTCAGTTAGGACCTACCGTGATGGCTCCGAGGCCTTGCGTGGTATGACGGCTGAACCACCAGACTTGGCTATACTTGATATTAAAATGCCGCGTATGGACGGAATCGAGTTGCTTCAGCGCCTACGCGAGAAAGGCTCTATGCCGGTGATTTTTCTGACGTCTAAAGATGACGAGATAGATGAGTTACTAGGCCTACGCATGGGAGCCGATGATTATGTAAAAAAACCATTTTCTCAACGCCTGCTGATTGAACGCGTGCGGGCAATCTTCCGCCGTCTTGAAGCTCAAAAGGGCAAACAGGGAGAGGGTGATTTAAAGGGTACATTACAACGTGGCGAACTGATTCTCGATATGGCGCAACACACATGCTTATGGAAAAAAGCACCGGTCAACTTAACTGTAACTGAATTTTTACTAATTCAGGCGCTAGCACAGCGACCAGGCCATGTAAAAAGCCGGGACCAACTAATTGACGCAGCATATGGAGAAAATATTTACGTAGATGATCGAACGATAGACAGCCATATCAAGCGACTACGTAAGAAATTTAGAGAGGTCGATAACGATTTCTCTAATATCGAAACTCTGTACGGTGTTGGCTATAAATATAAAGAAACAGCCATCTGACTATCAGGCTATGCAGACATTTTTGAACTATTGCAAAAAGGCTTATCGGTGCACACAAAGGATCAAATTCGCCTAGATGACCTGCGTGTTAAATCATCGGTCGATGATGGGGAAGGTGAAGGGCTCATACATATAGCCGGCAGCAAAAGCTGGCTAAAACGATTCTTCTCACCCCTGACCATGCGAGTTCTTGCCGTTAACCTAACAGCTCCATTTCTATTAGTTTTGAGCCTACTGTTTCTTGACCAATATGAAGACACGCTCATTGCTACCGAATTAGACGCTTTACGTATCCAAGGCGAATTAATTGCCACCTCTATAGGTGAGGGCGCGGTTGTAGTTGACATCGATAATAATGCCTTTCCCGTTTTCACACCAAATGGCGCCTTGCGAAGCATAGATCCCTATGCTGCTCGGCAGCTTATTCGGCAGCTAGCCGTCCTTGCAGATGTACGAGCTCGACTATTCGATAGAAATGGCCAGATGCTTGCAGATACCCGGCTTCTAAAGGGACCAGGTGGAGAGGTTCAAGTGCTAGACCTGCCGCTGCCAAATAGCGGTAGTTTGGCCGAATTATTGCGACGCTTGTATGACCATACAATCGGCCGCTTGAACTATGACAGTGGTCTTGATACCTACCTCGAACAGCCCAACGCTAACGCATCCGATTATAAAGAGGTCGTTCACACCATTCAGACCGGCGAACCCGCTAATGCAGTGCGTCGAAGGTTAGATCAACAAAAGGTCTTAACGGTTGCCGTTCCAGTTTTTTTCTACCGACAAATAGTTGGAGCACTTCTCGTCTCTCGCGATGGTAGTAATGTCGATGAACGTATGTTTGGTGTTCGCGGCGCGATTCTTGGAATCTTTGGATGGGTTTTTATCTTTACTGTTCTCACTTCCATATTTCTTGCTAGGACTATTGTCCGGCCTGTTAGACATCTCGCTAATGCTGCGCAATTAGTACGTCAATCTAAAAGTCGCCAGCACACTATACCGGATCTGTCGGGCCGGTCCGATGAAATTGGTGAACTATCTGCTGCACTTAGGGATATGACAGACTCCATGTGGACGCGAATGGATGCCATTGAGAAATTTGCTGCGGATGTCGCCCATGAAATTAAGAACCCCCTTACTAGCCTGCGCAGTGCGGTTGAAACAGTTGCAAGAGTGACGGATCCAGAACAGCAGAAACAATTAATGTCTATTATTTTAGATGATGTAGGGAGATTGAATCGTCTGATTACGGATATATCAGATGCGTCACGGCTCGATGCCGAGTTGTCTCGGGCGAAAATGAATGTTGTGAGCCTTGAAAGGCTAGTCAGAACAATAGCTGATATTCAAAATGCTAATGACGATAATAGAGCCGATAAAGTGCAGATAAAAGCCGAAGACCCTGCTTCTCAGGCACGAAGACGCGATCCCACCCTCAAAGTTCCTGGCCTCGAAGGGCGCCTAGGCCAGGTATTCCGCAATCTCGTGGATAACGCGGTGTCCTTTAGCCCACCCGGCAGCGCAATCGTTATCCGCACCGCCCATACCGGGCGGCAAGTAAGAGTTACTATAGAAGATCAGGGACCTGGAATTCCTGTTGGAAAGGAAAGTGAGATCTTCAGCAGGTTTTATTCTGAACGCCCTAAAAGCGAAAAGTTTGGAATTCATTCGGGGCTTGGACTATCAATTTCCAAGCAGATTGTCGAAGCACATCATGGAACAATATACGCGGAGAATATCAAAAGCGACGACAACAAAATCCTAGGAGCACGATTTGTTATTCATCTCCCAGCTGCTCGGCGCTAACCAAGTACAAATGCCAACAAAAAGGGTAAGGTTATAAATGATAGCACTGTCGAAATCACGACTATGCCCCCAACTTCTTCAGGACATGTGCCCGCTCGTGTAGCGAAAAGATATGTAAAAACGGCAGTAGGCATTGCAGACTGGATGATGACAACGCCCCTTACCGGCCCTTGAAGCCCAAAAGCCGTGGCCACAATTAGACCAATGCCAAAGCCTATAATTAGGCGGAACATGGCTAACCCGAAGCTTCGACCAAAAGTTTCTACCTTCAAATGGCCGAGCGATGCACCCAAAGATAAAAGCATCAAAGGAATTACAAAGCCGGCCAAAACATCTGTGGTATTGGCAATCCACTTTGGCAGCTCGACGTCGGTGTAGAGCAATACAAACGCTGCTATGATTGCCCAGATCACGGGATTTCGGAAAATGACATCAGAGGAAATCTTGCCACTGGCTATACTAACCCCTGCGGTAAATTGCAGCACCGAACTTGCAGCATAATATGCAACCGCCAACGTCAGCCCCTCTTCTCCGAATGCAAATAAACAGAGAGGTAAGCCCATATTGCCAACGTTAGGCACAAACATAGAAGGTAAGTAAGTAGAAAACGGTAGGTCTAGAATCTTCAGAAACACTGCCCCCATAACTGCAACAACACCAGCAATCAGAAGTGTTGCCCCGACAATCTGGCTTATTGCCGTGAAATCTGGTCGATTAATTAATAAAGACGAAAACAGAAGGCTCGGCGCACCTATATAGGTCACCAAATCGGTGATCATCGCCGTATCGAATGGCATCCTTTTCCGCCGCCATATATAACCAACGATTGCGATCAGCAAAACGGGGGCAATTATAGAAAATATTTTTTCGTGCATATTCGAACCGCCGCGGAGGTGAGGGCCACACATACGATACTAATAAGATCATTGCCACCATACTTACGCGGCCGACTATGATTTATATTCCGAGAACTTCCTATTAATTGACAAGATACGTATGACGAACCAGGCTACTCTATGGAGAGGAACGTGCTTTATGACGCTCATTAACGGCACTTGCGTTGCGATTAATGGTCAAGGCGTTTTGATTCGCGGACCATCCGGATCGGGGAAGTCAGATCTAGCCTTGCGCCTCATTGATGGGGGCGCAAGTTTGGTAAGTGATGACTATTGCCAAATAGGACTTAAAGATGGCGTCCTCACTCTCAAGGCCCCACCCCCGATAAAGGATAAGCTAGAAGTACGCGGATATGGCATTGTAAAGCTTACAGCACTAGCATTTGTTTCTGTTGACTTAGTAGTAGACTTGATAAACGACTCAGAGGTCGACCGAATACCGGACTCAAATACATGCTTTGTTGAAGGTATTAAACTTAAACATCTAGTTTTAAATGCGCACACTCCATCTTCTGCTGCAAAAGTAAGACTTGCTCTTCAAATTACACCCGATAGCTTTTGATGAGTGAGCAAAATTGCATCTCAGATAAATAATTCTCCAAATTAGAAGCATGACTCTTGTCCCTCTATATTTATTGATTAATTGAGTCATTTGCCATAACGCCCTTGTCAAAATACAAGCATGGGCGAAAGGTGCTTGAGAATCGCTATCGGTTTTACTTAAAGTCAGCGTCTTTCTATATATGCCGTCGACCCACTAATAATCTGAATTCATTCCAAATTTTATTTTCTACCGCCCACCAATACGTTATGCATGATGTTAGATTGCCCTAACATAAAGAGCCGCAAAATTCTGCTCAAGTTAGGGTCGCATAGCTCAGGCTGATTAGGTAAGCTGCGCCCCTTTCTCGGGAGGATCGTATGCTCTCGGGGACCCATAAAACCAAGGCTCTTTGTCATACATGTCGCAAAAAAAACAGCTTATCGGCTTGGTATTGGTCACTCACGGCAGGTTAGCTCATGAACTTGTCGCTGCCATGGAACATGTTGTAGGTCACCAAACACAAATTGCCACTGTCTGTATTGGGCCTGAAGATGACATGGAAAAACGTCGCGCCGATATATTCAATGCCGTCGAGACAGTGGATGCCGGAAAAGGTGTTGTCGTCCTCACTGACATGTTTGGAGGCACACCATCAAACCTTGCGATCTCTATCATGGAAAATGCACCAGTCGAAGTGATTGCTGGCGTGAATTTGCCCATGCTTATTAAGTTAGCGTCCGTTAGAGCAACTGAGCCCCTCAAATCAGCAGTCGAACATGCACAAGATGCGGGACGTAAGTACATCAATGTCGCGTCGGCTCTTCTTGCCCAGAAAAAAGTGGGTATCTAGTCTGCGACTTACTTGTACGGTAGAGTCATTAGACTTGCAAAATTCTCAACTAAGTGTGGGTCTGTATAGATGGTGGATCAACTGCAGTGTCAAATAGAAATATGCAACGATAAAGGATTGCATGCACGCGCAGCCGCTAAGTTCTGCAAAACTGCCGCGAAGTTTGATGCAGAAATAAAAGTCTCATGCGGCAATTCTGAAGTGTCAGGTGAGTCGATTATGGGGCTCATGATGCTCGCAGCCGGTCAAGGTACAATGATCAAAATTAAAGCATCTGGCCCGGAAGCGACCAAAGCAATGGAATATCTTTGCGCTTTAGTAGCTAATAAATTTGATGAAAAATAAAGCTAAAACTTTGATATGATAGGCACCCGCACACGCTTTTATAGCTGCTGGTCCTTAGATAACGGAATCTCGATCGGTGTATTCTATCGTCAGCCCGAGTCAACCTGCACCAGGTTAAAAAAAGAAGCCCTGGCCTAAATTTGTCGGATATAACCAGCCAGGTGCTTCACCCTAATAGTGAGCCAGAAATCGAGCTCCACAATATGTTTTTGGAATACATTGCCTTAGCCAAATAAGTTCGCAGGTTGCCCAGCTCTCATCCGACTGCTATACGGCGCGCCAGCCTTCGGTTCACGGCCCTCATGCTAGACGCTGAAGAGCTTTCAAGGAGATAGAGTGACATGACTTTTAAAGATTATAAGGTGAAGGATATTGGGCTTGCGGCATGGGGCCACACGGAAATTGCCATCGCAGAGACTGAAATGCCAGGTCTGATGGCTATTCGCACGGAATACGGTAAAAAGCAGCCGCTGAAAGGTGCACGAATTGCTGGCTCACTCCACATGACAATACAAACAGCCGTTCTGATTGAAACTCTCAAACATCTCGGTGCTGATGTTCGCTGGGCCTCCTGCAATGTGTTTTCCACCCAGGACCACGCAGCAGCAGCTATTGCTGAAAATGGCACTCCTGTATTCGCCCATAAGGGCGAATCTTTAGAGGAATACTGGCAGTACACTCATCAAATTTTCGAATGGAGCGACGGTGGTGCACCAAACCTTATTCTCGACGATGGCGGTGACGCAACTTTACTAATTGTTCTTGGCGCGCAGGCGGAGTCAGATATCTCAGTTATTTCCAAACCTAATAACGAGGAAGAGGAGGTACTTTTTGCCGCGATAGAAAAACGCCTAAAAAGTCACCCAGGTTGGTACTCAAAGGTCAAGGCAAGTTTGCGCGGCGTCAGTGAGGAGACCACAACTGGCGTTCATCGCTTGTATCAAATGGCGAAAGACGGTCGTTTACCCTTCCCTGCCATCAACGTTAACGACAGTGTAACAAAATCAAAATTTGATAACATCTATGGCTGCCGCGAAAGCCTAGTCGATGGCATACGCCGAGCGACGGACGTCATGATGGCTGGTAAAGTGGCTGTAATTAATGGATTTGGAGACGTTGGCAAAGGCTCTGCCGCATCGATGCGTCAGGCTGGATGCCGAGTTATGGTCACCGAAGTGGACCCCATTTGCGCTCTACAAGCGGCCATGGAAGGCTATGAGGTCGTCACAATGGATGATGCTGCCTCCCAAGGCGATATTTTTGTCACAGCCACGGGTAATTTGGATGTAATCACAGTGGATCACATGCGGGACATGAAAGATCGTGCAATTGTATGCAATATTGGCCACTTCGATACCGAAATTCAAGTAGAAGCCCTTAAAAACTTCAAGTGGCACTCTGTTAAGCCTCAAGTTGACGAAATTGAATTTCCCGATAGCAAGCGAATTATTCTGTTGGCTGAAGGTAGGCTGGTGAACCTCGGCTGCGCTACTGGCCACCCCAGCTTTGTGATGAGCGCCTCCTTCAGTAATCAGGTATTGGCTCAGATGGAACTTTGGAACAACGGTGATAGCTACGAAAACAAGGTCTATGTGCTACCAAAGCACCTGGACGAAAAGGTTGCCGAGTTTCATTTAGCTAAGGTTGGTGCCAAACTGACAAAATTGTCGCCGACTCAGGCCGCCTACATAGGCGTAGAGACAACAGGTCCATATAAGCCAGAAACCTACCGTTATTAAATCCTTCGCCGTATAGTGGGTATTTCGAGCGTCCTGGCCGTCCCGCTGGGACGGGTAAGTGGATTCAAAGAGGGGTGCGGTGATCGGCAACATTACGGAGCTGTTGACGCCGCCGGTAATTACCGGGCTGGTCGCGGTATTTCTGCTGGTTCCGCCAGCAGTATGGGCACTCTTGCGTCAACATAGCCACTGGCAGCGCGCAGAACGCGAGGCCAGCCAGGCTTTGTACACCCGCGATGCTGTACAAGCAGCACTTGAGACTGCTCCCGAGGGTTACTTCGCCTGGTTTCGTCAGTCCATAAGCAAAGACGGCAAAGATAAAGCTGATCTGCCAGAATTCCGGACGGAAGGATATTGTTCCCGACGACTAGCTGTATTGTTAGATCTATTCCGCGGTATGGAATCTAGCTTTGAAGATATTTTAGATGGGTTTGATCATCCTTCGCAGGATAAGCTGAGAAGTGCCGTGGCCACCATACGCGACGATGGTACTGGTTTCGAGATCGAGCTTAATCATACAACAACGGGGCGGCGCATTCAGGCGCGAGGTATTCGTGCCCTAGATGAATCTAGCAGAACTATGGCTGATGTCATATGGATGAATGATATTACTGAGGGTGTGGCAGCCGTCGATACCTTGACCGAAGAATCAATTGCTTTGCGGCGCGAACGTAACCTACTGAAAGCTGCTCTGAGCGGAGTGGCACATCCAGTTTGGCTAAGAGACGATGACCTTTCTCTAATTTACTGCAATGATGCCTATGTCCAGGCGGTAGACGCTCAAGATGCGCCTGATGTCGTTGCAAGGGGACGGGAAATTGCACCACGTGTAGCTGTACGTGAGGTACGGGCGTTAGCAGCAGCCGCTCGCGCATCCAGTGAAACGAGGCGGGCACCGTTCCACATGGTTATCGATGGCAGTCGTCGTTTAATGGAAGTTATAGAATCACCCATCGATAGTTATGACAATGAGGCCACACAAGAAACGCCCGCTCCACTATTTTCAGACGGCAGCGGGCGTATGACTGCTGGCACAGCATACGACATTACCCTTCAAGAAGAACTCGAGATTCGTCTAAAACGAGAAGCAGCTGCGCATGCTGAAGTTCTTGAACGACTGGGAACTGCAATAGCAATTTTTGGCCCGGACTCGCGATTAATATTTTTTAATACAGCATTCGCAGAACTTTGGGATCTTAATCTAGATTGGCTCAAGGATGGTCCCACTTATGCCACAGTACTCGATGCTCTTCGTGCTGAGCGGCGGCTACCGGAGGTCGCCGATTTCCCAGCATATAAAGATAAAGAGCTCGCCCGATTCACTTCTCTTCTTGAACCTACAGAAGATGTCTTACATTTGCCTGGTGGCGCTACCCTACGAAGGGTCATTGCCCCTCATCCAATGGGTGGCCTCTTAACCACCTATGAAGATATCACTGACAGGTTAGCGTTAGAACGTTCTTACAATACCTTAATCGCAGTTCAGCGCGAGACGATCGATAACTTGCAGGAAGCTGTTGCTGTGTTCGGAGCTGAGGGCGAATTAAGAATCGCTAACCCAGCATTTGCTGATCTATGGGACCTTGACCTCGAAACTCTGCGCGAAGGCCCTATCATGGGCGATGTGATCGACGCTTTTAAAAAATATTTCGATGATACGACAGTATGGTCGCGACATCGGACCGTCATGCTTGCTGCGCTGGACAGCGATAAACAACGAACAACGCAGCAGGGTCGCGTGATCCGTGCAGACAAATCAGTACTAGAATTTATTTCAGTCCCACTACCCGATGGAGGTGTTTTATTTTGCTACAATGATGTCTCCGCGCCTGAGCGGGTGGCACAGACCTTGCGCGGCCGTGCTGAGGCATTAACCGCAACAGATAAACTTCGTACCGAATTTTTGGCTAATGTGGCCTTTGAATTGGAAGGGCCGGTTTTGGGCATAGGCGGCCTGGCCAAGCGCTTAGCAAGCATTAAACCCGGGCAGCCAGCGGCAGTGGTTCAGGACATCATAAATGCCTCAAATACTCTTAAGGCCTTAATAGAAGATGTAAGAGATTTATCAGGCGTCGAGACTGGCCAGCAAACTCTGCACTTAGACTCCTTTGATATTGCCGACGTGATGAAACGAGTCTCTACTATAACTCGCGAGTCTGTTAAACGGCATGGCGCCATTCTTGAAATTACGTGTGCTAAAGATATCGGCTGGATGGTAGGTGACGCCGCGCGTATTAAGCAAACACTCTATCATCTCTTAATGGGCGCCTTAAAAAATGTACCGGACGGGGAAAGTATAGTTCTTTCAGCTCAACGCTCCGAGAACTCAAAAAACCATGTGACATTTTCTATCAGTCATGCCGCATACGAGCAAATGCAGACAAGTCTAGGAGTTTATCTTGCGCAGCGTATTGCGGAGCTGCACGGTGGGTCGATTACTACCAATACAGACGACACCCAAATGTTGGTTGCCTTCCATCTACCCACTGGTGGATCCACGAATCCCAATAAAACACTTGCAGTCGATCAATAGAGAGAGCTCATGGCCGAGGTGTTTAGATTACCAGAGAAGGGCACATTATCACTTCTAACAGAGCAGGATACAATGGCGCTGGCTGGCGCTTTAGCCGAAGTCTCACTGCCTGGTGATGTGATCACGCTTCGAGGTGCGCTGGGTATAGGTAAAACAACCTTCGCCCGAGGTTTTATTCAATATCTCTCTATGGGAAAGGAAGAAGTCGTTAGCCCTACTTTTACGTTAGTGCAAACTTACGATACTAAGAAAGGAAAAATTTGGCACTTCGACTTGTATCGCCTTGATTCTCCTAATGATGTACTTGAGCTAGGACTGGAAGATGCCCAAGCTACGGGCATAAGCCTAATAGAATGGCCAGAACGCCTCGGACAGCAGATACCTAAAGCATCCTTAGAGATTGACATATCCTCAGTGGCCGGCCAAACCGCTCGATTGGTTTGGCTTTCTGGAACTCAAAACTGGCGCGAACGCGCGCTTGGAGTAGTAAGTCGTGCCTGTCAATCGTAAAATTACTATTCTATCTTTTCTTCAGAAACATGGCTGGGATAGCGCCAAACGCTGGCGCCTAGCCGGCGATGCGTCGTTTCGAAAATACGATCGCCTTGAAGGCAAATCTGGTAACGCAGTACTAATGGATGCTCCTCCACCCCACGAAAATGTGCGCTCCTTTGTTCGCATCGCACAACATTTGTATAGCCATGGCTTTTCTGTTCCCAAAGTCATTGCTGAGGACATGGAAGCAGGTATTTTGCTTCTAGAAGATTTAGGAGATGACACCTATACGCATCTCCTGGCGCATGGTCATGACGAACGTGAGCTTTACACACTTGCGACGGACACCTTAATTGCTTTGCACCGCCTGCCCGAAGATCAGGCCATACCCAACGCCGTTAGCCCATACGACACTGCGCGTCTACTCGAAGAAGTGGGGCGCCTGCTTGAATGGTATATGCCACTGGTTAATGCTTCGCTACTTCCATCATCAGTAATAGACGAATATAATTCGATCTGGCAATCGATATTGCCTTTAGCCTGGAAAGTACCAACCTCTCTAATTCTATTTGATTACCATGTAGACAACCTTCTCCTACTGCCAGAGCGTTCTGGAATTAGGTCTTGCGGCCTACTCGACTTTCAAGATGCGGTAGCTGGTCCAGTCACTTACGACCTTATGTCGCTATTAGAAGATGCACGCCGTGATGTAAGCTCAACTTTATCAGTCTATATGAAACAAAGATACTTGAACGCTTTCTCATCCTTAGTACCGAAGGACTTTGAAACCTCTTGGGCTGTGATGGCAGCACAGCGGCATACCCGAGTGATTGGAACATTTGCCCGGCTCAAACTACGTGATGGTAAACCACACTACCTGCAGCATATACCCCGTCTTTGGCGCTATATGGATCAATGCTTGATACATCCATCGCTAAAAGATTTAAAGGAATGGTATAGCGAATATATCCCCCAAGCACTGCGAGTAGTGATCACATGAGCAGGGTTATCAACAAAACAGCTATGCTTCTCGCGGCAGGTCTTGGAACTCGCATGAGACCAATCACAGAATGCACGCCCAAGCCACTAATTAAAATTGGAGGCAAAGCCTTAATTGATTGGCCTCTTGATCAATTAGCCTCTGAAAATGTTCCACGCGCTATTGTTAACGTGCATCATCTTGCGCCACAAATAATTGCCCATCTAAAAGTACGGCAAAACCCCACTACCATGGTTTCTGATGAAACTGAACGGCTACTTGATAGTGGAGGCGCGCTTGTCAAAGCACTTCCCTTGCTCGGTGCCAAGCCTTTCTTTGTTTTTGGATGTGACACTGTAATGCTGGATGGAACAACACCAGCGCTAAAGAGGCTCGTAAGCCAATGGAATTCTGATGAGCTTGATGTCCTAATGCTTGTTCATCCTATGGAAAAAGCACATTGCTTTGACGGTGCAGGGGATTTCTTTATTGATGCTGAAGGCCACCTAACTCGGCGTGGAATGGCTAATCACGCACCTTATGTTTATACCGGCGTGCAAATTATCCACCCGCGCATTCTTATCGGCGAGAGCGCCGTACCATTTTCCATGAACAAACTGTGGAACAAAGCCATATCTGCAAGACGAATGAAAGGAGTCATCCACGATGGAGGCTGGTTTCACGTCAGTACACCAGACTCTATTGAGAAAACAAATTCTTTGCTGCAAGCGCAATGACAAAATCAAAAACATGGCGTGAGTTAGCGAAGGCAAAGCCTGCCATATTTACTATCGCACCACACATGCCGTTCCTAGATACACTAGCCCATGGCGTATATGAAGATGCTGGCCATGATCCGCTGAAACTATCTGCAATAACCATAATTCTTCCCACCCGCCGTGCATGCCGTAGTTTACGAGAATCATTCCTTCGACTGAGTAAAGGCAAACCATTACTACTCCCACGCTTGATGCCACTAAATGATCTGGATGAAGAGGAAATGCTACTTTCATCATTCAGATTTGCCGAATCCATTAAGAATATTCCCCCGCCCATAGCGCCGCTCAGGCGCCAACTACTGCTTGCACGGCTGATCCAGGCGCGTGGGGATCCATCTACTGAACACGCGCTACGTCTTGCCGAGGAGCTTGGAAAACTTCTGGATCAAGTGCAGACCGAACAATTATCATTAGACAACTTGGCTGACCTGGTGCCAGAAGATTACGCCGTACACTGGCAAATTACATTAAAATTTCTCGGAATTTTAATGGACTCATGGCCTAAAATTCTAAAGGCCGAAAATACTATTGATGCAGCGGATCATCGCAACCAAGTCTTTTCTGCACAATCACAGATTTGGGCAGCAGGGGCCGCAAACGGCCCAGTGATCGCCGCCGGCTCAACTGGTAGCATACCGGTAACCGCAAAACTCCTCGATGTAATTGCAAATATGGATAAGGGCGCCGTTGTTTTGCCAGGTTTAGACCAGTCGTTAAACCAGAATGATTGGAAAGCCATAGACGAGTCTCACCCACAATACGGATTTAAACAACTTTTGCAGCGCTTTAAGGTCTATCCACATGATGTTTTGGAGTGGCCTGGAAAACCAAAATATACAAATAGAAGAAGCAGGGCGCGTTTTTTGACCGAGGTGATGCGACCTGCCTCAACAACACACGCCTGGCAATCAATAGATGGAGTAAAATTATCTTCAATTAAAGGTATAGCGAGAATCAATTGCCCTGCGCCGCGTGAAGAAGCTGAGGTGATTTCGCTCATAATGCGAGAAGCTTTAACTGTGGGTGATCGCACTTGTGCATTGGTGACGCCTGACCGCACCCTGGCCGAACGCGTATCGATGGAACTAAACCGTTGGAATATCGACATTGATGATTCTGCTGGACGGCCCTTGCATAAGACGCCTCCAGGTGCATTTTTGCGCCTGGTAGCGGTAATGGTTGCCGAAAACTTTGCGCCTGTGCCGACCCTCGCTGCGTGCAAACACCCTCTCGCAGCAGGGGGCTTGGATATTGTTAAATTTAGAAATCTTACACGTCTCGCAGAGATAAAAATCCTGCGCGGCCCACGCCCTCCTGCCGGGCTTACAGAGCTAAGCATTAAGGCAAAAGAATTGGAAGGCGATACACATAATATTGAATCTTGGATCAAGCACCTTAAAAAATGCTGCGAAAAATTTACCACGTTGATGGCCCAAGACTCTGTAGCTATTTTAGATTTACTAAATGCACACATGAGTGCTGCAGAAGCCCTAGCAACAACTAAAAACACAGCAGGTCCCTTAAGACTTTGGGCAGAAAGTGAGGGTGAAGAGGCAAGCAAATTCATCGCTGAACTAGCGCAACATTGCGATGTGCTTTTGGATATACCTCCGTTAGACTATCCAGCCGTATTCGATGTTCTAATGAGTTCCCGTGTAGTTCGGCCAAGCTTTGGAAAGCATCCACGCTTGCACATTCTAGGACCGCTAGAGGCACGCCTGCAACGCTTTGATGTTTTAATTCTTGCTGGGTTGAACGAAGGTACGTGGCCAAATGAAGCTGAAGCTGGCCCTTGGATGAGCCGACCCATGCGCAGAAAATTTGGCCTACCATCGCCGGAGCGGCGTATTGGCCTTGCTGCGCACGATATAACTCAAGCCTTATGTGGGCCACGTGTAGTTCTAACACGTTCTGTCAAAGTGAACGGCACGCCGACCGTGCCTTCTCGTTGGCTGATGCGCCTAGAACGCGCAGTGGAAGCAGCCGGTCTATCAAAAGCATTTAAAAAAGAAGCGGGCGATTGGTTATCGTGGGCTAGTAAGCTAACACAGCCTGACTCTTATCAGTCTATTTCCCCGCCCGCACCGAGACCTCCGATCAAGGTACGCCCACGCCGTTTGTCTGTAACCGAAGTAGAAACTTGGATGCGCGATCCCTACAGTATCTATGCAAAGCATATTCTAAAACTGCGGCGTATAGACCCGCTCGATCAAGAAGTAAACGCAGCAGATTATGGCTCTCTTGTTCACGATGCCCTACGTCGTTTCATTGCAGCACACCCATGCGGACTTTTGCCGGACGACGCGCTATCTAGACTGATGAGAATCGGCGATGATGTTTTCAAGCATAAATCTTTACCCCCCAGCGTACTAGCTTTCTGGGCGCCGCGCTTTGAACGTATCGCTGCATGGTTCGTTCGGACTGAAGACCTGAGACGACAGAAGCTAGATTATTCTTTCGTTGAAATAATGGGTGAGATTACTCTACAAGGCCCGGCCGGCGCCTTCATACTCACTGGAAAAGCAGATCGAATAGATCGTAGTACTGACGACCGTATTAGCATCATTGATTATAAAACTGGCACACCACCAGGTAGCGCGGAAGTTGTAGCTGGGTTCTCTCCGCAATTACCTTTGGAGGCAGCTATAATGGTTGCCGGTGGATTTGCCAGAATTTCGTGGAGTGGTGCGTTTGAGACTTTAAGCTTCCTACAACTTCATGGACGGGATGAGGGTGGTAAAGAGTTTATTATAAACGGTGATGCGAACACTCTGGCCGCTGAGGCCCGAACAGGCTTAGCTGAATTAGTAAAGCAATTTGACGACCCAAGCACTGCCTATGAGGCGCGCCCAAACCCTACCTATGCCCCCATATTCAGCGACTACGGACATCTAGCCAGAGTGAAGGAATGGGCCACAGGGGAAGATGAATAATGAGCGCGGTAGACGCTATTGCACTCGCCAATCGCTCGCAAAGCAGGGCTATTGAGCCCTGCGCCAGTGTTTGGGTAAGTGCATCAGCCGGATCGGGTAAGACCAAGGTACTAACCGACCGAGTACTGGCAATTCTACTGTCAGGTACCGTACCCCAACGAATTTTATGCCTGACTTTCACAAAAGCAGCAGCGGCAGAAATGAATAACCGCATTTTAAACCGTCTAGCTAAATGGGTAACCGCCAAAGATGAAATACTACATAAGGATGTCTCATCCCTTGTTAAGGGCGAGGTAGATGAAGAGGTAATGGCACGGGCACGAAGACTATTTGCTGAGGTTCTTGACGCACCGGGTGGACTGCAAATCTCGACGCTACATGCTTTTTGCCAATCGCTCCTGAGACGGTTTCCACTAGAAGCGGACGTTGCACCGCACTTCGCGCTATTGGATGAAAGAGATACAGCAGAGGTTGTCGGCAATGCGCTGGAAGAAACTATCGCTCATTCTCATGGTAACGATAGCAATGGCCTCTCTGATGCACTTTCAGTTTTAACCGCACGCGTCCATGAATCTAATTTCAGTGATCTTATGAAAACGCTAATTGCAGGGCGTGGAAAATTAATGCGCATGTTTGCCGATCATGGTGGGCTAATCAATGCAACTAACTCTGTGTACAGTATTCTAGGCCTTCAGCCAGGTGATACAAAAAAGTCGCTGATCGAAGTCGCGTGCACTAATAGCGCATTTGATGGTATAGCGCTCAAGGATGCCGCCACAGTTATGGCGGGGGGCTTAAAAACAGATAAAGAACGAGCAAAAATAATTTCTGATTTGCTTGATAACACAGAAATACGCTGTGATATATTTGAAACATACACTAGTTGTTTCATTAATAAAAAAAACCAAGTGCGCGATTCCATCATCACTCCAAAGCGCGGCGAAAAGAATCCTCTTGTTGTGGCCACATTAAGAGCCGAGGCTGAGCGCCTTCTTACAGTAGTAAGTCGTTTAAAAGCATTAGGCATAGCCAAGTCTACAAGCGCTCTTTTGCAAATTGGTGCTGACTTTCTTAAGCGCTTTAATGCAACAAAATCCCAGAATAAGATTATGGATTACGATGATTTAATTCAAAAAACACGAAAACTACTGGAACGGCCTGGAGTAGCTGAATGGGTTTTGTACAAACTAGATGGCGGCATCGATCACATATTGATAGACGAGGCACAAGACACCAACCCCGAACAGTGGGCTATCGTAAAACCACTGCGCGATGAATTTTTTGCTGGTCGTGGGCGACATGAAGAGCATTCAAATTCTCCGCGCACGATATTTGCGGTTGGTGATCGCAAACAATCGATCTACAGCTTTCAGGGGGCCGAACCACAGGAATTTGACCGCGAACGATCAGACATAGAGGCAGATGTAACAAGGGCTGGGCTGGGCTGGGAAGAAGTTAACATGAATGTCTCGTTCCGCTCGGCGCCCGCTATTCTGAGCGCTGTAGACGCAGTTTTTGAGCAGGATACTGCAAAAAACGGGATTGTCCTGTCCCCTGAAGAAAAAATCACCCACCTTGCGGCACGCAAGAACGATGGTGGGCTAGTGGAAATCTGGCCATGTGTTGAGCCAGAGATAGCCGATGCCCCGGCCAAATGGAAGCCGCCCGTAGAACGAAATAAGGGTGATTCGCCGCAAAATAGGCTCGCAGCCTTACTCGCTGCACGTATCGAAAGTATGGTGAAAACTAAAGAGATTCTTGAATCTAAGGGACGTCCGATTCGGCCAGGCGACATCATGGTTTTGGTGCGCAGACGCACAGGCTTTGTTGAAGAATTAGTAAGGCAGTTAAAACAACGCGGCATTTCGGTCGCCGGCGTAGATAGAATGGTTCTGAATGATCAGATTGCAGTTATGGACCTAATTGCCCTTGGTGAGTTTTTGCTACTTCCAGAGGATGACTTAACTTTAGCAACCGTGCTACGCAGTCCTTTAGTTGGGTTGAGTGAGGAGGACTTATTCCGCCTTGCCCATGCCCGTGGCAAAAAATGCTTGTGGGATGTGCTGAATAATCATTCAGGCGCCGACAGTAGCATAGGTTTAGCTCAGGAAATGCTGGCTAACTTGCTAGCCCTGACTGATTACCTGACCCCAGTAGAATTGTACGGACACGTACTTGTATCCTGTAACGGGCGGCGCAATTTGCTCGCACGTCTTGGCGCCGACGCAGATGATCCAATAGATGAATTCTTGAATCTTGCTCTAAATTTTGAAAAGGACCACCCACCCTCGCTACAAGGATTCTTGCATTGGCTTTCTACAAGTGAGGTACAAATTAAACGTGATTTAGATCAAACCAATATCAATTCTGTAAGAGTGATTACTGTGCACGGGGCTAAAGGCCTACAAGCGCCAATTGTTTTTCTGCCGGATACGACCCAAGTGCCAACGATGCGAGAACAGATTCTATGGACTGATAGCACCCCCCACCTACCACTATGGGTACCGAAAGTCGGTGATCTAGATCCAGTGACAAGTTGTCTTCATGAGAAAGCAAAAATAGCCCAGGAACATGAATATCACCGACTAATGTATGTGGCGATGACACGAGCTGAAGACCGTCTTTATGTCTGCGGCTGGAAAACCCGAAAGCCAATTAAGTTTGATAGAAGCTGGTATAGCATAATTCACGCCGGACTTTCATCCAAACCCCAAACGAAGGTCGAAACAGATGGTTTCATTACGGGAGAAAGTGGATTTTTGAATACAAAGGTTTTGAGGCTCACTTCGAATCAGACGGGACCAGTGAAAAAAGAAGACCATTCAGATACGATCAGCGCGCCTGCACCTTTCCCCTCATGGGGTAGTGAAGACCCGCAACCTGAGGCTAATCCTCCGCAACCTTTAAGCCCATCTCGTTCCGATCACAACGACCCACCTGCACTTTCACCGTTGGGAGACAACGGCCGTATGCGTTACCAGCGGGGGCTAATTATTCACCGATTACTGCAAAGCCTTCCAGACCTTCCACCTGCACGCCGCCGAACGGCAGCAAAAGCATACGTTGGACGGTCTGCAAGAGAATGGGATGAAACAACCCAAAATAAAGTTATCTCAGAAACAATGGCCATTTTAGAAAACCCCAGATTTGCGCCGCTATTCGCGCCGGGCTCCCAGGCAGAAGTGCCATTGACAGGACTGATCGGTAAATTCGTAGTATCAGGCCAAGTAGACAGGCTAGCAGTAACCGATACTGAGATCTGGATTATTGATTATAAGACCAATCGCCCCGCGCCCCGCGCGCAAGAAAATGTTAGCCCAGCTTATATTTTTCAAATGGCTACATATCGTGCGGCATTAGGAGCGATTTATCCTGACCGAATTATTCACTGCGTGTTGCTTTGGACCCATGGCGACGCTAAAAGGCCATTGGCTATGGAACTTGATTCCTCGCGGATGGATAAGGCGCTTCAGAAAGCTGATCTGCTATGATGGTGTAATGAACGACGTATTTCCCCACGCAAATTCTAATATGGCTCCTGACGAACAAGCGAACCAAGGTACGTTTGTGCGAGAGCAATGGTATTACGCCCTCCCTTCCATTGCACTAAAACCAGGTGTGATGCTGCATAGAATTATTCTAGGCGAGCCGGTCTTGATTGGCCGCAGTGAAAATGGGAAGGCGTTTGCGCTATCCGACACATGTCCCCACCGTGGTACATTGCTGTCGCGTGGTAAATTTGATGGCCACGAAGTACAGTGCCCTTATCATGGCTGGCGTTTCAGCACTGACGGCCAGTGCACTATAATTCCATCTCAGACAAGCATACAAAAACCACAGGCTAAAGATATTCGCACAAAAAGCTACGAGGTTTCTGAACGGCAAGGAAATATATGGGTATTCATAGGTAAGGGCACAAGCAACTTAAATTCTGAATTTCCACCAGTACCAGAGGTACCTGCCCTTGGTGATCACTTCCAGCTGCATGTATCTCTGCGCTTCGCTTGCAATATTGATCTCGCTGTTATTGGCCTGATGGACCCAGCTCACGGTGCCTTTGTGCACCGCTCAAAAATATGGCGTAACGAAGATAGTATCCATGAAAAGCGCAAAGCATTTTCACCACTGACTGAGAATGAAGGTATAGGCTGGCGCATGGACCGTCATAAAGCCTCAAGTAATTCAAAGGCATATAAAGTGTTTTTAGGTAGCGCACCGGAAACCGAGATCACCTATCGTATGCCTTCGGTAAGGACTGAGCACGCGCAAACAAAAAAATATGAGTATTGTGGTCTAACAGCTTGCACGCCGGTAAGTGCCTATGAAACCGATGTGCATCATGTGATGTATTGGAATGCGCCTGGCGGAATATTATTGCGACCTATAGTGCGGCACATTGCACGGCGTTTCTTAGACCAAGACCGTCGCGCAGTTACAGCCATGAATGAGGGACTCTCATTCAATCCACCCACTATGATGGTTCAGGATGCTGATACTCAAACGCGTTGGTATTACCAGCTCAAACGCGAGGTACTGGCAGCTCAGGCAGAAAAGCGTACTCCGCGCAACACATTAAAGCCAGTGACGCTGACCTGGCGTAGCTGATCAACTTATTTCTCTTTTAGCTAAGCCTTAGGCTTTGCGAGCCTAAGAATACAAGGTAATCTTGATGCATCCAGGCCCCTAGTGTACCCAACGGGCCGCCCACTAAAGATAAAGGATTTAAATATATGAAACAGGTATCGGACGACTCCTTCGAAGCTGATGTATTAAAAGCAGAAGGCCCTGTATTAGTGGACTTCTGGGCGGAGTGGTGCGGGCCTTGTAAGCAAATTGCGCCTTCTCTCGAGAAAATTGCTAGCGAAATGGAAGGAAAACTGACCTTCACAAAGATCAATATCGATGATAACCCGCAAACACCAACGCAATTCGGCGTGCGCGGGATTCCGACTCTAATGATCTTCAAAGATGGCGAAGTTGCCGCAACGAAAGTGGGCGCCTTACCAGAAAGTAAATTGAAAGAATGGTTAGAGCAGTCTGTTTAAGGGCTGTTTCAGCCGGCACCAAAATTTAAATAGAATCTACTATAGAGACTCGCTGGTAACGTAATCGTGCCATGCATTAGTATTTGTCTGCATAGAATAATGGCATTAGCTGAGTATTTACTGGTGTAAGTAATTTGGCGAGGCGTCTGACCAATATGAACAAAAAGACTGCAGATAATTATATCAGCGGTACGACCCTTCAATCTGAGTTTTATAGTAATCACGCTCCGACTCATTTGAATTTTGTAGCCGCGTCCAATGGATTTCAACCACGACCCCTAAACGGTCCCTTTACATGGTGCGACTATGGATGCGGCAATGCGATAACCGCAAATGTTCTTGCCGGATGTTATCCAGATGCAAAATTCTATGGCGTAGATTATTTGCCTTCCCGTATCCGTACTGCAAAGTCCTTGTCTAATAGTGCTAGGCTAGAGAATACAGTATTCATACAAAAGCGTTTCTCAGAACTAGCTAAGAGTGACATTCCACCACTGGACTTTGCGATAATACACGGCATTCTTAGCCGAGCAGATGAGACCGAACGCAACGCAACCTTAGATGATGCAACAAAGCGCTTGAAGCCCGGCGGTATACTGTTAACAGGCGTCAATGCTATGCCAGGCTGGGCGGCCAGATTACCCATGCGCAACATGATCTACTCTCTGACAAAAGATAGTGACAACACCTTGGAACGTGCACGAGTTGGACTGGAGTGGATGCATAAACTGAAAACCGCTAACGTCAAATATTTCCGTGATAATCAAGCCCTTGCCGAAACAATTGAAGAATTGGAGAAGGCTGATTTAAGACACATGGAGCACGAGTACTTTAATGTAAACTTGCGAGCATTTTACTTCGCAGAAATGCAGGCATTAATGGAATCGCGTGGACTAAAGTTCGCCGGCTGCGCAAGAATATTCCTGAACATGGTCGACCTCGCGGTCCCAATAGATCTGCGCGATGAATTTCGAAGCGTAAGTAGCCGAGCGGAACTAGAGGCTAAACGCGACTTTATTCGCAATGAGACATTTCGCAGTGATATCTGGGTTAAGGGAGAGCCTATAAGCACAGAGAAAGAATGGTTGGATGTCAATCAAAATCTCGTTTTTGGTACTTTAGAGCCGTTTCTGAATATTGATAAAACAGTTGCATTTGGAGACATCCAATTGAGTTATGAAAATGAGCCTTTCTCAACTTTGCTGAATATACTGGCGGATCGGGGTGTCAATATAGGCTCCATGGAAAATGAGGCAATGCTGGCAAGCATGTCCCCATGGACAAGGATGGATGCAGTCCGCCTACTCACCGCAGGTAGTCAAGTGATTTGCTTTGCCAAAGAAACCGAACCAGTGAAAGTGCCCGAGGGGGCAAAGTTATCCATGCCATCCATAAACCGGGGAATGATCAAAGAAATTGGCCTTTCTCTACCTAGCATAACACTAGCAGCACCACTTGCCGGAACCGGGATAGAAGTGCTTAACATAGACGCAATTTTTCTACTGGCGCGGTGCGACAAAGGTACGGACGGAGCTATCGAAGAGACGGAAAAAATAATCTCGATTAGTGAAGGCGACGTAACGATGAATGGAAAGATTCTAAAGCCCGAGGAAGTGAGAGTGTTGCTCGTCAAGCGCTCAAAAATAATTGAAGATAAGATGATAGGTAAGCTGGCTGAGATTGGCGCCGTCACTATCGAAATCTAGATGATACAATGAGGATTTATGGCACCGCTTTTATTTTCACCAATGGCCTTGGGGCCATTTGAGATTCCCAACCGTATGACCGTAGCCCCCATGTGCCAGTATAGCGCAGATGATGGCTCAGCGACGGCTTGGCATACCCATCAACTTATGAACTATGCTATGTCAGGTGCCGGCATTGTAATGGTAGAAGCGACAGCGGTAGAGCGGCGCGGGCGCCTGTCTCATGGCTGCCTTGGACTTTATACTGACGCCAATGAAATAGCCCTGAGCCAAGTGATGATGGATGCCAAGAATGTTGCGCCAGCGGGCTCGCGTTTTGGCATTCAACTAGCCCACTCAGGCCGCAAGGGCTCAGTGCAACGTCCATGGGAAGGGGGAAGGGCTTTGGGGCCAAGCGAAGACCCATGGCCGGTTATCGCCTCAAGTGCATTGCCTTTTTCCCATAATTACCCGACTCCGGCGGCTCTTAATGAAGAAGGGATGCAAACTGTACGCGAAGCTTTTGTGCAAGCGGCACTAAGGAGCCTAAGGATCGGCTTTGATATTATTGAACTGCACTCTACACACGGCTATCTTTTGGATAGCTTTCTATCACCGATAGCCAATCAACGTACTGATGAATATGGCGGAAGCTTGCAAAACCGTACGAAGTTCCCGCTGTCGGTAGCTAAAGCAGTAAGAGCTGCCGTACCAAAAGATAAAGTATTTGGTATGCGCATAACTGGAACGGACTGGACAAATGATGGATGGTCAACCGAAGACGCGGCAAATTATAGTAAGTCCTTGAAGGAATTGGGCGTTGATTACTTATGTGTATCTTCAGGTGGTGTCGCTCCGGGACTACCGTATCCAACTGGCCCCGGCTACCAAGTACCCTTGGCCGAGAATGTCAAAGCAATAACAGGCCTACCGACGCGAACAGCAGGTCACATTGTCGTCCCGGAGTACGCCGAGGAAATATTGCAGGCCGGAAGGGCGGATATGATCGCCCTTGCTCGGGCAATACTAGATAATCCTCACTGGATATGGCATGCGGCAGATCGGCTGGGGGCAAAAGTTTGCTACCCACCCCAGTATGAACGCATCAATCCAAGCATGTGGAAGGCTGCACCGATAGCCCGCCCGCAAGACTTTTTGCATGAAGGCTCTAAGCGACTTGGCTCCTAAAGCACAACCTTTTTGGAACACTGATTTTTGCTTTTCTAGCTTTTACACTAAGCATAGTCCTGGTCGCTACTGATGTCTTTGTTAGTGAAGTCTTTGAGTAATAAAGTTGAGATGAAACTAACAACCGCACAGAAAGCAACGTAAAATGCAACTGCATAGCCACTGTTATACTGAGCAAGCAGCGCAGTAGCTATGATCGGTGCGGGACCACCTGCAATTATAGACGTGAGTTGGTAGCCAAGTGATGCACCCGAATAGCGCAAATTTCCTCTAAAGCTTTCCGCAATTAACGCTGCCTGAGGTCCATACATCATATTGTGAGGTAATAAGGACAGCGCAATGGCAATAAATACTAGTGTTGTCGAACCCGTACCCATCAGTGCAAAGTAAATAAATGCGAACACCGCTGTCGCTACCGAGCCAATTAGATACATACGTTTGCGACCAATGCGGTCGGACATCCAGCCAAATAATGGTATCCATATAAAAGACAGTACAGACGCCACAAGAACAGAGCGGAGCAGAAAATCGCGATCTATACTGAGCTGCTGAGTGCCATAAGCAAGTACAAATGCTGTGAATATATAGAATGAAGCATTCTCACCCATCCGCGCAAAAGCAGAGACAATGATTTCTTTGGGTTGCTCTTTTATTACTTTAATCATTGGGGCTTCTTCGATTCTATTTTCTTTCTGCATCTTACGAAACGTTGGCGTCTCCATCACACCCAACCGAATGTAAAGCCCCACAATAACCAGCAAGAAGCTAAGAACAAAAGGAATGCGCCAACCCCAGGTGATGAAGTCATCTTGAGTCATCAAACTGACTCCAAGCACAACAAAGTTGCCAAGGAATAGACCGACAGGCACACCGAACTGCGGCCACGAAGCAATAAAGCCTCGATGCTTATTCGTCCTTGCCCACTCCATGGACATCAGCACAGCACCGCCCCACTCACCGCCAACGCCGATGCCTTGCACAAACCGCAAGAGGGTTAAAATAACTGCGCCCCAAATACCAATAATTTCATAGGTAGGCACCAAAGCGATCAGAAAAGTGGAAATACCCATCAGCATTAGTGTGGCGACCAGGGTTTGCTTTCGACCAATACGATCACCGAAATGACCGAAGATAGCCGCACCGATTGGGCGAGCAATAAACCCGATAAAGAAAGTGCCAAAAGCTAAAAGCGTGCCAGTTAGGGGTTCAGATTCAGGAAAGAAAAGCTGCCCGAACACTAATGCGGCAACGATACCGTAGATGAAAAAATCATACCACTCTATGGCTGTCCCGATGGTGGATGCAATAACAGCGCGCTTTAATTGCCTATGGTGCTCAGCATCGGAAATTTCGATGGATGTAGTATGAACGCTACTCATAATTTTTCCTCTTCTATTCCTCAAACGCACAAAGTGACTACGTAAAGGAATTATTGGCTATCTATACCTATTACAAAGAAATGATGGCGATATACAGTCTAGTAAAAATAAAATGTTACTCACTACTGGGCTCAGCTTAGGGCTTTTTCAGCGGCCTCGCCGAAAACCCCATCCAATAGTTCAAGACGATATCCAGATTCATTTTGCTGAAGGCAATAACAGTTACATCCTCTACATCAGGTTTGCTCATGCCAAGTTTTGGATTATTAGGAAATCCATATCCATCACTAAACGGATCTAATTTACCGCTCGCATTTCGATCATGTAGCACAGACAGTGAGTAACTACCAAAGTCAGGTAGTCCGATGCAGATATTTGCATCGCCTTTAGCCGGCGTAGGGACTTCGATTCTCTTAAATACCTTACCTTCGGCAGACAGCTTTGTTCGGGAAGCGAGAAAATCTTCCGAAGTTGCAGGATAAAGCTCGACACGAACGTTGCCTGCACGGTCCTTGAAACCATGAATACGCAACAAAATAGATGGGCCATCCGCCGTATGTGAACATGCTAAAGCCTCTGGTCCAAGAATATCACCGGTCGCGAAGGAAGTGACCGCTCCGAAGCACACAAGACCTAGAATGAGTGCCGAATATATCAGTTTATGCATTTAGACACTCCATTTTGGCCGGCAATCGGCGTCAAATTCATCAAACCATGGGGAGTATATTAGTAGAATATCTATTCCAACTGACAAAGTTAAAACTAAGATACAAATTATTTGGGAAATATCAAAACTCGGATCTAGTTCCCAGTATAAAAGTAAGCTTCTAAATAAATACCAAGAGGAACAAAGGTTTTGTAAGATATTCAAATGAAGCCGATTCGAAGATCGTATGCTACCGACTTACCGTAATCATATGCGCAAGATCACATTACTATTAGAAAGGTGAACCATGGCTGGGATAACTCCAGAAATGCTTTTCGCTCGTATATCCGCAGATGATGTCTTACGTCTAACGCAAGACCTGATTCGACGCCCGAGCCCATCATTTAGTGAGGGGGTTTTAGCCGACTTTCTTGCCGAACACATGACAAACCTGGGTATGCAGGTGGATATCATGGAGGTCCCTCACCCGTTTGAGTCGGGAAGAGTAACACGACAGCCGGTCGGTGTCTTAAAAGGCCTCGGCGGCGGCCGCAGTCTTATGTTTAACGGCCACATGGACCCTGGTGTGGAAATGAGTGGATGGACTGTTGATCCCTATGGCGCCGATTACAAAGATGGATGGATTTGGGGCATGGGCGCCCATGACGATAAGGGCGGGATAGCTGCAGCACTTTGCGCCCTAGCCGCCTTGAAAGCGGAAGGCTGCTCATTAAAAGGCGATATTCTCATGTGCCCGGTCGCCGGACACAAACTCTTAGGTGCCGGTACTCGTGCACTTATTAAGGCCGGCATATTAGCCGACTACTGCATCAATATTGAACATTGTGCGAGTACGATTGCGACTACATGTGTCGGCGTTATATTCATCCGTATACGCACAACATCTCCTGAGCTATTTTTCCGGCATTCATCTGAAGCCAAGACAAATTATTTCAATCCAATCGAACAACAATATGAGCTCATCAAGCGGCTTGGGCGCAGCTTCGAGGCCATTGCGCCAGGAGGTTGGCTTACTTTCGAACCACACACTGATTTACCAGGGTTCCCAACACTGAGCATCGACACGATTCAAAAAGAACACTACCTATATAGAGGGCGCTCCGGCTCTTCTATACGCGAATGCGATATGACATTCCAGATTCGTACAGTTCCTGGGCAAACAGAGAAAACAATCCTGTACGACCTGGAGCGCTTATTTTTAGATATAAAAGCGGACTATCCAGCATTCAAAGCGGAGGTCATGATTCCTGCTGATGGGCCAGGGGGACGGGGCATGGACCCCAGCTTCATTGCAAAAGACGATCCACTTGTTCTTGCTCTTGCTCAAGGTCATGAAGCTGCTACCGGGCAAACTCCAATGGTCGGTGCAGGATTGAGAATTGGGAATGTCGGAGATGGAAACCTCATGCATACAGCCGGCGTACCTTCGCTTCAATACGGGCCAGGAGATATTCGCATCTACGAGGAATGGCCGGCCGCAGACGAACGCGTCCAATTGAGTGAACTAGTGTTCAACGCAAAAGCCATGGCCTGGGCCGCCTATCAAATATGTTCATGAGTTTGAATAACAAATATATAATATTTTTGTGCTCAGTTGCTCACTGGGAAAAGAACAATCTGCGGAAATATTACTATTAAAACGGTAACTATCATCGTGATCACAAAAAACGGAAATGCGTAACGGGCTATACGGCTGATGGACTCACCCGTTAGAGATTGTAAAACAAAAAGATTAAATCCAACCGGCGGAGTGATTTGCGCCATCTCCACAGCAAGTACAAGGAAAACCCCAAACCAGATAGGATCGTAGCCAGCCGCAATGACTAGCGGAAGTGTAATCGGCAAAGTCATTATGATTGTTGACATACCGTCGAGAAACAGACCTAAAACTAAATAAATAGCTAGCAAAACTAAAATGAGCTGAACGCCATTTAAATTCAGATCTGCTATCGAGTCTAAAACAGCTTGCGGTGTACCTAAGTAAGCCAGACATACTGAAAAAAAAGAGCCAGCAGCGAGAATCATCCCAGCCATACTTGAAATTCTAACTGCACCCAATAATGCGGTGATTAGGCTTTGAACAGTCAGC
Organism: Fidelibacterota bacterium; assembly: GCA_002712165.1. Classification (GTDB taxonomy): domain Bacteria; phylum Pseudomonadota; class Alphaproteobacteria; order Rhodospirillales; family Rhodospirillaceae; genus UBA11612. The sequence goes on along the minus strand of PASS01000076.1, from coordinate 26,321 downwards.
CGTCCTTGCCACGCTGCAATTGTAATTGCACCGAACACACCAACTGCCGCCGCCTCTGTGGGGCTGGCAATACCAAAATAAAATGATCCTATAACTGCGGTAATAAGAATGGTAACCGGTAAAAGCGTAACCAGCCCCAAAAAGCGGTCACGCCATGTCACGCTCTTTGTCTGGCGCTGTGCAAGGCTGGGATCGAGCGACGTTCGCACTCCTATATATATTGAATAAAGCGTAGCCAAAATCAGGCCTGGCACGATACCCGCTAAAAATAACTTTAATATGGAAGCTTCAGCAAGCACCCCATAAATAATCATAATAAGACTCGGCGGTATAAGAAAACCTAGAGTACCCGCACCCGCAAGAGAACCAATTGCTAGAGATTTATCATATCCGCGTGCTAAAAGTTCTTTAAGTGTGATACGGCCAATAGTTAATGTTGTAGCCGCTGATGATCCTGATATAGCCGCAAACAATGTACATCCAACGACATTGACGTGAAGTAAATTGCCCGGAAGTTTCGCTGTCCAGGGTGCTAGTCCACGAAACATAGACCTGGATAAGTTGGTTTGAGATAAAATCTCGGCCATTAAAATGAATAAGGGCAGCGCCAACAATTCAGTGCTCGTTGTCACATTCCAAATACTAATAGCTAGAATTTTATCAATTGGTAGATTCTGGATAAGTGATAGAGCGAATAGCCCTGCAGCGAAAAGCGCAATCGCAACCCATACACGGGCAATCAATAAGACACCTAGAAACCCTACAATAGACGCACTGGCACCGATCATCGAAATTTTTCGTGCGGCTCTAGCTCAACACCGAGCGCTGTACGCTCAACTGACTGCCCACTACACACAGCAACAATTCGTGCAACCATTTGCAAAGCCAGTAGCCAGGCCCCGCAAGCGATACCTGTTCTAGGTATAAAAAGTGGAGTTTTAGCTGGAGTTGCAGACACAGCGCCTGTCAAAAACGTTTGCCATGCTAAGTCGCTTAGCGCCAAAGCAATAAATAATGAAATAGCAGCTCCCAAAGTACTCGCTATCAATTCAAATAGTGAAGAAAAATGATTGTTAGCGGGGAATGTTAAAATCGATACTAGGACATGACCTCCCGCTCGTAGCGTAAATGCTGCTCCAAGAATAAACGTTATAGCCATTAGGTAGGTCGTATATTCCCATACAATACCTAGAGATCCACCCAACGTTATCCGTACAAATATCTCTGCACCAATTAGAACCGGTAGAGCGCCAAGTGAAACAGCTGCGATGACTCCTCCGAACGTTGAGGCGCCATTAGCAAAGCTGAGAAACAATGCAGAAAAGCGGCTGATAAATCTCTTACAAGAGTTATGCGCGATTAAAAGACTAGGCATATCTTCATTGGGATTGCTTCACGGTAGCTTTATATCCATCTATAATCGTCGAATACCGTACACCAGAGCGCTGCGTGTACTCGGTAACGATTTCATCACATTTCAATTTCATTAAGCTTTCTAGCTCTGCCCCTGGTTTCGAAAAAATGATGCCACGGGATAGTAAGAATTCCTTAGCATCTTTATCTGCTTTTAGAGCCGCATCCCAAAGCTTATCTTCGATATTTTTACCAATTTTTTCTATAGCTGGATGATATTGTGCAGGTACACGAGCCCAAGCATCCAAATTAACCGAAGCCATAAAAGAGTTCATCTGCCAATGTAGTTCGGTTGCATGGGTAAGAAAATCCCAAAATGCACCACTTACCGCGGTCGTCGAAGAGGTAGAAACACCATCCAACAAACCAGATGAAAGAGCTGGCATAACTTCTGACCAGGGCATTTGAATAGGCGCTGCCCCTAAGCGGAAGAACAATTCAGTACCGTTTTTATCGATTGTTCTTATACGCAAGCCCTTCAGCGCAGCAGCACTGATTCCAATTTTTTGATTCATGAATAAATTTTGTGGGGGCATTGGGTACATGAATAAAATTTTCTGGTTAAACTGTCTCGCAGCCTTTTCGAAATGAGGCCTCGTAAGACTGCGCAGCCTGCGAAGTTCTTCAAAGCTGCGAACCAAACATGGTAGTGACTCTATGCCGAATATCGAATCATCGCCAACTTGCTGGCTCATTTGCATATCTGCTATATGCACAAGACCGTCACGTGTTGCTGCAAGAGTTTCGGGCCCTTTAAGCCCAAGAACCCCATTCTGACGCATCAGTATTTCCACCGCTCCGCCAGTAGCCATGTTTACTTGCTCTGCAAATTCCCTAGCATAGCGAGCTCCATACTCCTTCTGTGGCAGTGGACTTGCATAAATCAGACGCTCCTGCGCCTCGGCCGAAAAGCTAAAACTATACATAATGACTGAGGCCGTAATAATGACAGAGCCACTCATTCTGGCTACCGGCCAACACATTTCCAACCAGTATTTTGAAAAATATTTCTTAAAAGAGACCATGCTTCGAGCCTATAACTAGCGTCTACAAAAGTATATTTTTTAAGTACTGAACTAAAGAGCACATAGTAACCACTATAACCGGACAGCACCTGGGGACAAATTTCATAAACATGACTCTTTGACCTTGCCATATCCCGCCATTCCTCGTACCTCCAGACTTAAGTACTAGGAGAGAGGACCGTGGAACATTTTATGCTCGCCGGAGCTGCTTTTATAGCGGGTATTATGAATGCCGTCGCCGGTGGTGGTACTTTCATAACATTTCCCATGCTGGTTTTTGTAGGCGTCCCACCTATCAACGCCAATGCTTCGAATGCGGTGGGGCTTTTTCCGGGCAATTTTGCCAGTGCCTGGGCCTATCGCCATGATTACAAAAACTTTGACGGTGTCTCATTACGTGCACTGGCAGTTGTTGGGCTTTCTGGCGGTTTGGCTGGTGCACTTCTACTTCTGCTCACGCCCAGTCCAACATTCGATGCCATCGTGCCATGGCTTATTCTGACCGCTACACTCATTTTTATTTTTGGTCCACGCCTGGCCCTTCATCTGAATAGGCATTTCCATATCAGCCCGCGTACATTTCTTATAATTCAGTTTTTGGTAAGTATTTATGGTGGTTATTTCGGCGGTGCCATGGGCATTATCATGCTGGCCATATTCGGACTATTAGGACAGACCGATCTGAATGCCATGAATGCTACCAAAACTCTAATGGCAGGGTTCATAAACGGCATAGCCGTTATAATCTTTGTGGCTGCCGGCATTGTTTGGTGGCCACAAACCTTTGCAATATTGGTTGGCGCGACTGCTGGTGGTTACGTAGGCGCTCGTGTTGCGCGAAGCTTAAATCAAAAATATGTACGCACTGCGATTATCTTGATCAGCATAGGCGTCACCACTGTGTTTTTTGTGCGATCATAGTATCGCCGCCACTTTAACCGTTATTTTTCAATACATCGCCAGCAAGATATAGCGATCCGCATATGAGAATGCGAGCCCGGCCTTGGTCCGCGCGGCTAACAATACCATTCACTGCATCGCATATGTTATCGGCAGTTTTTATTAATTGAAAGCCAGACAAACCAGCTTGCCTTGCGAGGTCCTTCGGAGAATAGGTAGCGGGGCTGAGCGCCACAGGTATGGCAGTAAAACTTGCTGCAAGCGAAGACAAAGGACTCAAAAAGTCCGACGCAACCTTCGAAGCCAACATGCCACAAACAATATGTAGTGGCGCATCTAGCCACTCATCATTTACAAGCTCGGCAATAATACGTCCTGCATCCGCGTTGTGGCCACCATCAAGCCAAAGTTCCCATGCAGACGGCATTTTTACTACTAACGGACCTCGATTCAACCTCTGAGCCCTTGCAGGCCAATCAATAACGCGCATACCATTTTTAATGGCGGAGGCTGGAATGGAGAATCCAGAGGCTTCAAGTGCTGCAAGAGCAAGGCCTGCATTTTCTATTTGGTGACGGCCCGGCAAAGATGGCAATGGTACTTTGCGTTCGATCTTACGACTTTTGTAAGTAAACTCACCACTAAGTCTGGCTGATCTCACAAACCAATCTTTGTCTTGTAGATACAGAGGCGTACCTGTGTTTTCTGCAACTTCAGCAATAACCCTCTTTGTGTCTGGCTGCTGCAAAGAACTGATACAGGGTCTGCCAGCTTTCATAATGGCAGCTTTTTCACTAGCAATGAGAGTCAGTGTTTCACCCAAATACTGCATATGATCCATAGAGATGGGCGTCAGAACTGTGGCGATTGGGTTATTAACGACATTGGTCGCATCAAATCGTCCGCCAAGGCCTGTTTCCAACAAAGTAATATCGGCAGGTATGCGTGAGAACGCCATAAAAGCAATAGCTGTGGTAATTTCAAAAAATGTAATGGGGCGCCCTGAATTTGCTTCTCTCACTTCTTCAATTAAAGCCAATAGCAGCGCTTCATCGATGAGGCTACCAGCGATACGGATACGCTCGGCAAATTTTAATAGATGGGGCGAGGTATAAACATGTGTGCGATAGCCAGCTGATTCCAGCACTGCGCGCATTATAGCTATAACTGATCCCTTGCCGTTTGTACCAGCCACATGAATCACAGGCGGCAAATGAAGTTGTGGGCTGCCCAAGTTAGCCAGCAATCTATGCATACGGTCTAGGGATAGATCAATAAGCTTTGGATAAAGGTGCGTAAGACTCTCTAACGCTACATCCACTTTTGCTAACGCGCTAGCCTGGTTTAACCCCTGATTTATCATATCAAATTGTCCTGACTGAACGCGCATACGCAATTATACAAAGCTTTGCTCGGCACCAGCTTTTTATGAACCACCTATCAAGAATTCTGGAGAGTAGTTCGTAGCCAATCAGACAGATAATGATTTTTCCAAGGTGGTAATAGCAGCAATTTGGTTCTATTTCGCCTGATCATCTTCGGACTCATAATGTGCTGCATCAGGCACTGTAGGGTCGGGTAGTGTCAGCTCATTTGCCTCGTCCTTACGCAATGGTCTGCGTCGCGCACTGGAGTCCAAATTTTCAAGATCAGCAGCCGGCTTAGTGTTTAGTAAGAGGCCTATAAGTTGAATTAACTTTGCACGGAGTTCGTGACGTGTCACAACCATATCAACCATACCGTGCTCCATCAGATATTCGGAGCGCTGGAAACCTTCGGGAAGTTTTTCACGAATGGTTTGCTCAATAACTCGCGCACCGGCAAAGCCAATAACTGCGCCTGGTTCAGCAATAGCAACATCGCCCAACATAGCAAATGATGCTGTCACGCCACCAGTAGTTGGGTCTGTAAGTACAACGATATAAGGCAACCCTTTTTCGCGTACTTTATCAACCGCAACTGTTGTGCGTGGCAACTGCATAAGAGATAAGATTCCCTCTTGCATACGTGCACCACCTGAAGATGGAATGACAATTAGTGGTGCCTCCAGCAAGACAGCCAATTCGGCAGCTGCTACAAGGGCTTCGCCAACCGCTGTGCCCATAGACCCACCCATAAAATCGAAGTCAAAAGCAGCGATAACAACAGCTGTACCGCCCATAGCTCCATGACCAACAATTACACCGTCTTTCAGGCCAGTTTTCGCTTGGGCATCCTTTAGGCGGTCGCTATAGCGCTTACGGTCTTTGAAACGTAGAGGGTCGATAGCTACGGACTGCAGCTCAGTCTCGGTCCACTTACCGCTATCAAATAGCATCTTAAAACGGTCGCGGACCGGCATCCTTAGGTGATGACCGCAGTGGGTGCACACACGCAAGTTTTTCTCAAGCTCGCGATGGAACACCATTTCTTGGCACTTGGTGCACTTAACCCACAGGTCTGCTGGCACTTCTTTGGGTCGACGGAGCTTCTGTATTTTGGGCCGCACAAAATTGGTCAACCAATTCATGGCAGACTCCTTCCTTAAATTGGAAGAATTATAACATCTAGAGCTATTTACGTCACGTCCAAGCCCGGTTAACAGACGTGGCCAGGCTCTTAACAAATTCCAGAACAGTACCTGCTAAGCCTAGCGAGGGTGACCCGTTTTTCTCAACATCTTTAGCGATAATCTCAACAATCGAAGAGCCCACAACCACCGCATCACAATTTGCGGCAATGGCAGCTGCGCTTTCTGGGTTTTTAATGCCGAAGCCAACGGCAATGGGAAGATTTGTATACTTACGCAACCTCTCTACCTCATCTTTAATTACACTTGCATCAGCAGATCTAGTGCCGGTTATGCCGGTAATTGATACGTAATAGAGAAAGCCTGATGCATGGTCTAGAATAGTAGGCAACCGTTTATTGCTAGATGTCGGCGCAGCTAAACAAATCATATGCAGGCCGTTACTACGCAAGTAAATATTCAGTTCTTCGGCCTCTTCAGGTGGTAAATCAACGACAATGACACCATCAACTCCAGCCAGTATAGCGTCTTGAGCGAAATCCTTCGCACCATAACGATAAATTGGATTGTAGTAACCCATAAGAACAATGGGCGTGTTGGACTCTATACCCCGGAAAACCTTGACCGCATCAAACACGTCAGAAATTCTTGTGTTATGCCTTAAAGATCTCTGACTTGATGCCTGAATCGCTGGGCCATCCGCCATAGGGTCGGAAAAAGGTATACCGATTTCGATAATATCAGCGCCCGCAGCAGGCATCCCTGTGAGAATATTTTGGAATATGTTGGGAGTCGGGTCATTAGCGGTGATAAAAGTCACTAAAGCTGGTCGCTTTTGTTTTCTAAGGCGCGCAAAAAGGCGAGTGATGCGACTTTCTTTTATAACGTTATCCTTTGTCACAGGTTTGTTCCCATAGCCTCAGCAACAGTGGACACATCCTTATCTCCACGCCCACACATATTCATTACAAGCAAATGATCTTTTGGTAGGCCTGGCGCGGTGCGCATTACATATGCCAACGCATGTGCTGGCTCCAATGCAGGCAGAATGCCCTCCTGCCTAGAACAAAGGTGGAATGCGTCGAGCGCCTCACTATCAGTGACCGATTCATAATTAACTCGCCCCTGAGAGTGCAACCATGCATGCTCCGGCCCGATACCTGGATAGTCCAGGCCAGCGGATATAGAATATGCATCTTTAATTTGCCCCCCTTTGTCCTGAAGCAAATAGGTCCGGTTACCATGGAGTACACCGGGCGAACCACCAGTAATGGATGCTGCATGTTCACCTGTGGAAATACCTCTACCCGCAGCCTCAATACCGTACATTTTGACTTCCACATCATCCAGGAACGGAAAAAATAAGCCGATAGCATTGGATCCTCCACCAACCGCCGCTACTAGCGAGTTTGGTAGGCGGCCCTCGGCTTCTTGAAACTGCGTGCGCACTTCCTCGCCGATTACTGATTGAAAATCGCGCACCATGGTTGGGTAAGGGTGAGGTCCGGCTGCAGTACCAATTAGATAGTAAGTGGAATCCACATTCGATACCCAATCTCGTAACGCTTCGTTCATAGCATCTTTAAGTGTTCCAGTGCCCTGCTCAACGGCGCGCACCTCCGCTCCTAGCAATCGCATACGAAAGACGTTGGGCTTTTGACGCTCCATATCTTTAGCGCCCATGTACACCACACACTGCAAACCAAAGCGTGCACATACAGTGGCCGTTGCAACACCATGCTGGCCGGCCCCAGTCTCAGCGATGATGCGTGTTTTTCCCATACGGCGCGCAATCAAGATTTGACCGAGACAATTATTAATTTTATGCGAGCCCGTATGATTGAGTTCGTCACGTTTAAAATAAATGCGTGCACCACCCAGATATTCAGTTAACCGCTCCGCAAAATAGAGTGGACTTGGGCGGCCGGCATAATGCGTATTTAATTTAGCGAGCTCAGAAACGAAGACAGGATCGTCTTTAGCTTTAACGTAAGCTTCGCCTACCTCAAGGATGAGCGGCATGAGAGTTTCCGCAACATAAAGGCCACCAAAAAGGCCAAAATGGCCGTTTTCATCTACACCACTGCGATAAGTATTAAGAGCATCAGCTAATGCCATGATCGTTCATTCCCGCCTAACCAAGACCTCTAGAAAGTATCACTCGAAATACGAGCGGCGGTTTTATACCCCGGCTCGCTTGTATACCTAACCGTGAATTGGCTTGCTACCAAATCCTATTATATTTTCAATATGTTAAGGTTTTTTTTGCGAGGCTAGGCCCTGTGTAGCACTTAGAAATGCCCTAATTTTTGCCGGGCTTTTGATTCCAGGGCGAGTCTCAACGCCTGAGGAGACATCTACTTTACGTGCGCCAGAATCCTTAATAGCTTTTGCTACATTACGCGGCGTCAGCCCGCCAGCCAACATCCACGGTGTTGCTCCGGCATAAGATCTAGCCAGCGACCAATCAAAGCTAACCGCATTACCACCAGGACGCGCAGATGCCTTCGGAGCTTTAGCGTCAAACATCAACCAATCAGCATGATCTTCATACGCCTTAGCCTCATGAATATCTTGTGCTTTGGACACACCGATTGCCTTGATAACTGGCAAACCGAAAGCTGCACGCACATCATCGACCCGCTGCGGTGTTTCACGACCATGCAGCTGGACCATGCCCAACCGCACATGACTGATCACCATATCTAAATCTCTATCCGTTGGATCAACAAATAGGCCCACCGACGTCACCGTCCGTGGCAGGGCTGCAACTAACTCAGCTGCTGTGTCGAGCACGACATAGCGCGGAGACTGTCGAAAAAAAACAAATCCGACTTGGGATGCCCCGGCTTCAACTGCTGCAACTAGCCCTCGGTCATCACTGATACCACAAATTTTGACAGAAATTTTCATACGTCGTCCGTGGACAACTCCACAGGTGTTATTTCGGCAACGATACGAGCAGCTGCCGATGGCGGATCTTTTGCTGCCGTAATAGGTCGCCCAATAACCAAGTAATCTGAACCAGCGCTAACCGCTTCCAACGGCGTCATGAAACGCTTCTGATCATCTACAGATGCCCACTCAGGCCGAACGCCAGGTGTGACTAGTTTGAATCCATCACCAAGATCACTACGTAGCATAGCAACTTCGCGAGGACTGCAAACAACACCATCAAGACCCGAACGTTTGGCAAGCTCTGCCATTCGACGCACCTGATCAACTAATGTGTTAGACACACCGACTTCAGCCAAATCATCATCATCAAAACTTGTGAGCACCGTAACACCAACAATCAAAGGGCGCGCCTTGACCGCTTCGTATGCGGCATCGGCAGCGGCCGCAGCTGCTGCCTCCATCATTGCCCGGCCACCATTGATGTGAACCGTGAGCATATAGATCCCAAGTGGGGCGACCGCACGCACTGCGCTAGCCACTGTATTAGGAATATCATTTAGTTTGAGGTCGAGAAAAATAGGCACATCAGATGCTTTTTGAATCTGCTTAACGCCTTTTGGCCCCTGAGACGAAAAAAACTCGAGGCCTAATTTGAATCCACCAATAGTATCAGCTAATTTCGCCGCAAGGCCCGTAGCACGGCTCAGATCTTTGGTGTCGAGAGCACAAAATACTGGTGTTTTGAGATCACGGTCAGGTGCAATCATAAGGCATGATCCAAGTTAGAAAGACTTTTGGCAACAATAGGGAGCCAATAAATGTTACCTACATACAGCAAATATATGTAAGCAGTTTTATCCACCGCTGGGTTTTGTGCTTAGGCTTTGAGTACGACTCAAGCTTTGCTCTAAATCGCGAACGCGCCGCCGAATTTCGCGTAATTCACGGCGTCGCGAAGAGCCCATAACCCACGCTATAATTAAGCCGATAATCAACCCAATAAAAACCGCCCACAAAATAACTGCGTAAAGACCCATAGAAATTTGATAGGACAGCGGCCAAACTTGCATAGTTACTTGGGTGCGGTTAGATACCGCGAACAGCACAACCAAAACCGCAACCAAAGCAGCAATAAAGGTGTTCATAAATTTCACGGGAAAACCGGGCTAGAGTAATTGGACCCGGACACTATGCATTCAGCAAGTCGCGCAACTGTTTTCCGGTCTTGAAATAAGGAACAGCCTTTTCAGCTACAGCAACTGACTCACCCGTGCGTGGATTACGCCCGATACGCGAGTCGCGCCGCTTAACTGAGAACGCTCCAAATCCACGCAGCTCAACACGATTGCCGCGTCCCAATGCTTTAGAAATTTCATCAAAAATGGATGTAACGAGGCGCTCCACATCTCTTTGGTAAAGATGTGGATTGCGCGCAGCCACCTGAGCGATCAGTTCCGACTTGGTCATCTGTAGCTCCCCACCAGTCAGTCACACGATACGAGCTTATACTCAGTATCAGGATTTGTGTAAAAATCATGAGCTTACCGCGACGCAGAGTCAAGGGTAAGCCACTCAAAATACATGTTTTTTGGAATAATGTGCTTTTTTAAAAGCTTCATCATTTTAAAAATAAAGGCATATAGTGCCCGTCGAGCCAGTTACGACGGGCGCTTTGAGTGACCAGCTAGCGTTTAAGACTACTCTTTAGCCTTTTCTTCAGCCTTCTCACCTTCTACGGAGTCGTCCTGGCCGGCCTCGCTCTGTTTTTTCTTCAGCGCCGCGCCCAGAATCTCGCCTAGAGACGCCCCAGAATCAGCTGAGCCGAATTCAGCCATAGCCTTTTTCTCCTCATCAACCTCGCGCGCCTTTATAGACAGGGTAAGTTTATGGGACTTAGAATCTATAGCCGTAATCCGCGCGTCTACTTTCTCACCAACAGCGAAACGATCCGGACGCTGCTCGGAACGCTCTTTCGCTAACTCATTACGCTTAATAAAGCCCTGAAGAGAGTCGTTGACTGATACTTCAACACCATTGTCCTGCACCACGGTAATTACGCAAGTGACAACCTGGCCTTTCTTAAGGTCATCAGCGGCAACAGCAACTGGATTTTCAGTTAATTGCTTGATTCCGAGAGAAATACGCTCTTTATCAATGTCCACATCAAGTACTTTGGCCTTAACTATCTGTCCTTTGGTGTAAGCCTTCAGCGCGGTCTCGCCGCTCTCAATCCAAGAGAGATCAGACAAATGTGCCATACCGTCGATCTCACCATCTAGGCCAATAAATAAACCGAACTCCGTAATGTTCTTGATCTCACCCTCGACTTCAGTGTTTGGCTTAAATTTCTCTTTAAAGGCCGTCCAGGGATTGGGTTCACACTGCTTCAATCCCAAAGAAATACGCCGCTTATCGGGGTCCACATCCAGAACCATGACTTCGACTTCTTGAGAGGTAGATACAATTTTGCCGGGATGAACATTTTTCTTTGTCCAGCTCATCTCAGATACGTGCACTAAGCCTTCAACTCCGGCTTCTAGTTCTACGAATGCACCGTAGTCTGTGATATTTGTGACACGGCCATTAAACTTTGTCCCAACTGGATACTTGGCAGCTATCCCCTCCCATGGATCAGACTCGAGCTGCTTCATACCAAGCGAAATGCGCTGTGTTTCCTGATTAAATCTTATAACCTCTACCTTCAACTGCTGACCAACCGACAAGGCCTCTGAGGGGTGGTTAATACGCTTCCAGGAAATGTCCGTTACATGTAGCAGGCCATCAACACCTCCAAGGTCCACAAACGCACCGTAATCAGTGATGTTTTTGACCACACCGTCGAGTACCTGACCTTCCTTGAGGTCATCCATGAGTTTTGAGCGCTCGTGGGCCCGAGTCTCTTCCAAAACTGCCCGGCGGGATACGACAATATTACCCCGCGCACGATCCATTTTTAGTATTTGAAAATTTTGCGGACTCCCCATGAGCGGCGTAATATCACGCACCGGCCGGATGTCTACTTGACTACCCGGCAAGAAAGCAACTGCTCCGTTTAGGTCGACTGTGAAACCGCCTTTAACGCGGCCGAAGATGATGCCTTCAACTCGGTTTTGTTTACCATGCTGTTCTTCCAGGGCGTTCCAAGCTTCCTCGCGGCGCGCCTTGTCACGCGATAGAACAATAAGTCCATCACGATCTTCGTAGCGTTCCACATAGACATCAACTTCATCGTCAACTTTCATTTCGGGTTCGCTACTACTGCGAGCAAACTCCTTTAGAGAAATCCGACCTTCTGATTTGAGCCCCACATCTACAAGAGCATGATCATCGTCAATACGAACGATTGTGCCGCGAATAACTTTACCTTCAATAGCGCCGCCCTTTCCGAGTGATTCATCGAGCAGGGCCGCAAAATCTTCTTTCACCGCCGTTTCAGTAACAGACATATAGTGTCCTTTCGGTTCAACATTGATTCTGGCCAACCGGTTGGTTCCGGTGGTCTTTGCGCACGGGATCGGACCATTCCGATTTGCCGTACGAGATATCGTCTAACACCCTTATAACGAAACAGAGTAAGGCTTGCCTAAGATCACAGCGATTTTTCCAGCATTTTCGCCGAGACGAACTCCCTAGCCTGTGCAAAGGCAGCGTCCGCATCAAGGTTAGAAGTATCTAAGATCCAAGCATCGTTGGCCGGGGTTAGAGGAGAGACACTCCGATCTTTATCACGGGCATCTCGAATCTCCATATCAGCGCGAACGCGGTTTTCTATAACCGTTTCCCCTTTATCTCGCAACTCTTTGACACGGCGATCTACCCTCACTTGCAAATCTGCCGTCACAAAGATTTTAGCAGTGGCAGACGGACAAACTACGGTGCCAATATCACGGCCGTCCATGATTACTCCAGACTTACCGGGGGGCGGATTAGTAGCAAAACTGCGCTGAAACTCTAGAAGGACAGCTCGAACCTTGGGGAGAAAAGCCACTTTGGAAGCGGCAATACCAGCCTCTTCACTACGCAATTCATGCGGATAAAACATATTTAAATCAATCGATTGAGCTGCTTTAACTGCATGGGGCTCATGACTAGGGTCGTCGCCAGCTCGCAGGGTAGCAAGGCCCACGGCCCTATATAAAGAACCAGTATCCAAATATGCAAAATTAAGCGTATTAGCGAGACGCTGTGCGAGAGTACCTTTACCCGAAGCGGCTGGACCATCAATGGCAACAATCATGACATTACGTACCCGTCATCAGTCTTTATGGAGGCCCCCAGGGCATTCATCAGGGGGATAAAGCCGGGAAAGCTGGTTCTTATGATCGACGAGTCGTCTATAGCGATTGATTGGCCCCCTACCATGCCAAGAACAAGAAATGACATGGCAATACGGTGATCGAATTTGACCGGTATTGTCACTGCCCCTTTCCTTTTTGCTCCTTTCCCGCGCACTGTGAGAACATCTTCTGTTACGCTAGCCGAAATACCACAAGCCGTGAGGTTTTTTTCCATGGTAGTTAATCGGTCACTTTCTTTAAAACGGAGTTCACCCAACCCTTCCATGCGAGTCACACCATCAGCGAGTGAAGCAGCTATGGCGAGTATTGGGTATTCATCAATCATGGATGGTACTCGGGCGGCGGGCACGCTAACGCCTTTCAGTGAAGATGATTTCACTTCTATATCAGCTACCGGCTCGCCTGACTCGCTACGCGAATTGACGAAGGCGAGATCTGCACCCATCTCTCTCAGCGTTGTGAACAAACCTGTACGGATAGGATTGGTGCCTACATTGCGGATCATAAGGTGCGACCCGGGCACTATCAGAGCGGCCACCACCAGAAAGGCAGCGGAGGAAGGGTCACCGGGCACGCATACAGGGCAGCCCTTGAGCTCGGGCTGACCAACAATACTTACTTTATAAGCACCCTCGCCCTCACCTTTTTCTTGAACGATATCAACATCAACGCCGAAATGACGGAACATGCGCTCAGTATGATCACGGCTCGTGCGCGGTTCGGTAACAGTAGTGATGCCAGGAGCATGAAGACCTGCGAGCAAGACAGCCGACTTCACCTGAGCGGAGGCTATAGAATTATCGTAAGTCAGAGGTATTGGTATCGACGTTCCGACAATCGTCATTGGCAGGCGCCCACCCTCAGCGGTAATGAACTTAGCGCCGGTCGAGCTTAGAGGTTCGATGATACGTTCCATGGGACGGCGACGCAAAGATTCATCACCTGTAAGAAAAGACGTGAAGGGATAAGCAGATAAAAGCCCACTGATTAGACGAGCGCACGTTCCAGAATTACCCATGTCGAGCACATCGGTCGGAGCACTGAGACCGCCAATTCCACGTCCATGGACCGTATATACGGGTTTTCCATCCGGGCCCGCTGAGTCTTCTAATTTAGCGCCAAATGCAGCAATAGCCCGCGCTGTATGTAGCACATCTTCGCCAGTGAGAAGTCCTGTAATAGAAGTCTCTCCAACTGACAGAGCGCCCATAATTAGTGCCCGGTGAGAGATAGATTTATCACCTGGCACGGTAACATCGCCCCGTAGGCCTGCAGCCCGCGTGGACACAGCTATGGCGGCCATAGGCCCAGAACGGGTAGAATCATCGGGCTTAGACATCTTTGAACACGCACTCCTCAAGGTAAAAGGCCGGCCGCCTGATAGCACGCCCCCCGCGCCAAGGCTACGGCATGTGGTGTCAGAAGGGGATTAGCACCCCTCTGAAGCGTATTTACTTTTGACAGGGCGGCGAGAAAGTGGCAAATGCCTTGCCGCTGCCACTCCAGAACACTACCGTTTCTCTAGTACGGAACTGAAGGCAGTCATTTCCGTGCATTGTGCGTATGATAACTTAATTAAGCAGGCAGTAGTGCTTGCAACGGAGGTCACGGTGGCTAAAGCCGAACTTGGAGTAAAACTAACTTGCGAGAATTGCGAGACCCGGTTTTACGATTTGAACAAAATCCCTGGCGTGTGCCCAAAATGTGGCACAACCAACACTCGACCCGTTATCTTTAAAGCTTCACGCCGCACTGGAGATGCGGTCGTGCCTAAAAAAGATGAGGCACCAGCCAAGCCAAAAGATGAATTAGTCGATATTGATAGCCCTAGCGATGATACGAGTACGGATGATATCATCGAGGACACCTCAGACCTTGGCGATGATGACGTAGATGTGGAGGTAGTCGTTACAAAAAAGGATGAAGACCTTTAAACATTAATCCACTTGGCCGACATAAGTGCCGGGCCTTGATCTGCTTTATATTATTACTTGAAGGGCTAGCCGGAACCCCCTACTTTCCTGCACCTTCCACTGTCGGGCACCCCAACATGACGACAGCCAATACATCCGATGGGTAAGGGGCCGTAGCTCAGTTGGGAGAGCGCTACAATGGCATTGTAGAGGTCGTCGGTTCGATTCCGTCCGGCTCCACCACCTAGACATCTGGGCTTGCTTGCTAGTTACAGCTGATCCCTTTTGTATGGCATTGAAAAATAAGTAATTGCATTTGGCAGAATTCAATACGATTTAGGTAGTCCCAGAACCTTTTCTGCTATGTAGCATAAAATCATATTAGGGCTGACTGGAGCGATCCATGGCACGAAGGACTCCCGCACAAAACGCTCTACGTGATACTCCTTGGCGTATCCAAAGCCGCCATGAGTCATCATCGCGGTTTGGCACGCTTCTCGGCAAGCTTCGGCGCCGAGATACTTGGCAGCATTAGAGGCTGCTCCACAGGGAAGGTCATTGTCATACTGCCAAGCCGCCTGCATCACCATCAAACGCGCTGCTTCTAATTCCATCCAATTTTTGGCAAGAGGGTGCTGTATCCCCTGATTCATGCCTATCGGTCGGTTGAATACAATACGTTCTTTAGCGTAAGTTGATGCGCGATTGAGAGCAGCCATCCCTAGGCCGACCGATTCGGCACCAAGCAAAGCACGCTCGGGGTTTAGGCCGTGTAAAATATAACGGAAGCCCTTACCCTCCTGGCCAATGCGATCTTCGACTGGAACCTCAAGACCATCAAAGAATAATTCGTTTGAATCTACCGGCTTACGACCCATTTTTTCGATCTCGCGCACTGACGTACGCCCGCCCCGGTCAAGGTCTGTATAAAATAGGCTAAGACCATCAGCCGGATTATTAACTTCATCTAGAGGTGTAGTGCGAGCAAGCAAAAGAATTTTATCAGCAACTTGTGCCGTAGATATCCAAACTTTCTGCCCGTCCACAACGTACTTATCACCTTTGCGCACTGCACGAGTTTTTAGCTGAGTCGTATTGAGGCCAGTGTTAGGCTCCGTGACACCAAAACAGGCCTTTGCCTCACCTTTAGCAATAGGTGGCAGCATGCGCTTGCGTTGCTCATCATTCGCGAACACAACTACGGGGTTAAGACCAAATATGTTAATATGCACAGCCGAAGCGCCTGACATTCCCGCTCCGGACTCGGCGATAGCCTGCATCATGACGCAAGCCTCCGTGATGCCGAGACCAGAGCCGCCATAGTTTTCTGGTATGCAGATACCGAGCCATCCGTCTTTAGCGAAAGCTTTATAAAAATCGTCGGGGAAGCCACCTTTTTTATCCCTATTAAGCCAATATTCATCGTCAAAGTTACTGCAAATCCCTAGAATAGTTTCGCGTATCGTTTCTTGATCTTCTGAAAGCCTAAAATTCATAGTCAAACCTCAGTAATTTTTTTAGTTGACTTAGGAAAATGAGAATCGGCAAGAGTTGAAATGACATCCTCGGCGCACAGAGACTCAATTTCCTCGGAGCTGTAACCAGCCTCTTTTAGAATCTCGGTGCTATGCTCGCCCAGCTGTGGTGCATGTCGCGAGCTTGCCGGCTGTGTCTCAGACCAATCGCCAGCTACACGCATTTTCATTAGTCGGCCCTCGCTAGGATGATTCTCTTCGATAAAAAAGCCGGTGGATTTTAAATGTGGATCAGTCAAAATACTTTCAAGGTCGTGCATCGGAGTTACAGGGATATCCGCTTTTTTGAAAAGATCCATCCATTCGGCAGTTGTACGAGTGAGAAGCAGATCAGAGATTTCACCGTAAATCTCGTCGACATATTCCGTACGCTTGGCTACAGATGCAAATCTTGGGTCAGTCTCGAGTGTACCTGCCTTTCCAATCGCCGCAAAAAAATTGCGCCATTGCTTATCGCTGTAAATCAAAGTGCAAATATAACCGTCTTTGGTTTTATACGGCCGGCGATTGGGAGAGAGTTGTCGTGAATAACCACCTTTGTCGAGCGGTGGGTTAAAAGTTAGGCCACCCAGGTGATCATTAAGTACAAAGGCGGTGACAGTCTCGAACATAGGCACATCAATTTTTTGCCCCTTGCCAGTTTTACCCCGAGAAATAATCGCAGCTAATATCGCATTGACCGCCCAAAGGCCTGTAACACGGTCGGCGAGGGCATTGGGAACATAGCGGGGTGTACCATCGCCGGCAGAGGCAATTAGAGTCGGCAAAGTTGAAATCCCTTGAATTAGATCGTCATAAGCCGGCCAGTCAGCATAGGGACCCTTCTGACTATAGCCGAACATACCTACATAAATAATTTTAGGATTGATTTTGATTATATCTTCGTAGGTCAAACCAAGACGCCTCATGGCACTCGGCCTCATGTTGTACACTAGCACGTCGGCACTTTCAGTAAGACGAAACAATACGTCTCGGCCAGCAGGCGCCTTAAGGTTAAGTGCGATACTGCGTTTGTTGCGATTAGCATTTATGTATACCGGCCCCATTCCTTGATTCTTCATCGGTCCAATTTGCCGTGTGATGTCTCCCTCCAAGGCTTCAACCTTGATAATATCCGCACCCATATCACCGAGAGTTTGGGTGGCGTAAGGCCCCATCAAGACTGCAGTCAAGTCAATAATACGGATACTGCCTAGCGGGCCTCCTGTCATGGTGCGCATCCTATTAAGTTGAATCGACGGCTTCGGGATGTATGCGGGAAGCATACGTTAGAAAAGCGATAAGGCACAAAATATGTCACTACGCGCTACCCTCTTGTACCTAATACGCCGATCTTAGATTCCATCAAACCCTGTTTGATCTCATCTAAAACGTCTGGGTCTTCAATAGTTGCTGGTAATAAATATTTTTCGCCGTTAGCGATTTTAGCAATAGTGCCTCGAAGAATTTTTCCTGATCTAGTTTTTGGTAGACGTGGCACAATTACAGCCACCTTGAATGCGACCACTGCGCCCATAGATTCGCGCACATATCTCACAATATCTTCGATGATAGAGACTAACGCGCCCTCAGCATCAACTTTGAGAACTATCAACCCCAACGGTACCTGGCCTTTAATCTCATCATTAAGGCCTACAACCGCGCATTCGGCAACATCTTCATGGGATGCGATTACTTCTTCTATTGCGCCAGTAGATAGGCGATGGCCCGCGACATTAATCACATCGTCGGTGCGAGTCATCACGTGTAGATAACCGTCTTCGTCAAAGTACCCAGCATCACCCGTTGAGTAATAACCCTTAAATTGGGCAAGGTATTCATCATTATAGCGCTGTGGCGCGCTCCACAATGTGGTCGCCACTCCCGGCGGCAGAGGTAACTTACAAACAATGGCGCCGACCTGATCGTCTTTGATTCGTTTACCTTTGGCATCGAGAACATGCACGTCCCACCCCGGAATTGGTTTAGAAACCGCACCATGCTTAGTAGGAAATTGATGAATACCAAGCGCGTTTCCCGAAATAGGCCACCCTGTTTCTGTTTGCCACCAATGATCAACGATTGGTATGCGTAGAAAGGATTCTATCCATTTAGAGGTCGGGGGATCACAGCGTTCGCCAGCGACAAACAAAGCCCGGAGAGAAGATAGGTTATAACTTTTCATTACCAAACCATCTGGATCCTCGCGTTTGATAGCACGGATTGCAGTGGGTGCGGTGAACATGGTTGTGACTTTGTGATCTTGCACTACCCGCCAGAATGCTCCAGCGTCAGGTGTACCTACAGGTTTGCCTTCATAGAGAACGGCAGTGGCCCCCACAATTAACGGACCATAGGCAATATAGGAATGGCCAACTACCCAGCCGATATCAGACGCTGCCCAAAATACTTCACCGGGCTGTACATTATAGAAACGCCGCATAGAATATTCCATCGCGACTAGATGTCCGCCAGATGGGCGGACAATTCCCTTGGGGCGTCCCGTGGTTCCGGATGTATAGAGAATGTAGAGCGGGTCCGTAGCTTTTACCGGTACACAACTAACTGGGCTTGCCACATCCATGCAAGCGTTCCAATCATAGTCTAAACCCTCGATGAGGTCTGCCTCCAACTCTGATCTTTGCAAAATTATACAAGCCTTTACAGAACCCCCATCAGACTCAAGTGCAGAGTCAATTACTGGCTTGTAGGGTACAATGCGCGTAGGCTCGATTCCGCAGGATGCAGCAATTATAATTTTTGGCTGGGCATCACGTATACGTGAGGCAAGTTCGCGAGATGCAAAACCACCAAATACAACAGAATGAATAGCACCAATACGCGCGCAAGCAAGCATTGCGATAATAGATTCTGGAACCAATGGCATATAAATAAGCGCTCGGTCTCCACGCGCAATGCCAAAACCCGCTAGGACTCCAGCAAAGCGTGCAACCTGCTCTGTAAGCTCGCCATAAGTCAACCGGCGGATAGTTCCGGTCACAGGGCTATCGTAAATCAGCGCTAGTTGTTTGGCACGCCCATTCTCGACATGACGATCAAGCGCATTCCAGCAGGTATTAGTCTCACCACCGGCAAACCATTGTGGCGTTCCATCCTCATCGTAAGACAGAACAGATGTCCACGGACACGTCCAATCCAAAGCTTTTGCAACATCGCCCCAAAAACCATCTGGATCATCAAGGGATCGCTCATGAAGTTTAGCGTATTCATCGGACACGCGGCACTCTCCCAAACCATGAATGGTACGCCATAACTCAAGGTCACCGCACACCAACTCGGACTATAACGGGTTTGTTACCACGGGAGCTACATATACGTGGCCGACGGTAAGATAATCTATACCTCGGATATAAAGTAATTCAGCTCAGAAAGAGAGCCCTACTTCGTAGCTTCTTGTAGATAAGCAATAATGTTTGCGCGAACCTTGGGATTTCTTATGCCAATAAAAGCCATCTTATTTCCAGGCATAAATTTAGCAGGCTTGGTGATATATTTGTCCACTTGTTCTGGATCCCAAATAATAGCTGCCTCTTTCATTGCATCAGAATATTTTTCAAAATCGGCTTTCGTGCCTGATTTACTTCCAAACAGACCATGGAGGTTGGGGCCGACTTTATGTGGGCCGCCCTCTGCAACCGTATGGCAAGACGTGCAAGGCGCAAATTGCCTCTTGCCTTTAGCAGCATCACCTTCGGCGTGAGCTGCAATTCCTGAGAAAGAAGCCATGATAGTCACTAAGAAAAATAATTTATGCATGGATTTTCACTCTCATCCCTATGAATTAAATTCTACACGGTTTTACTATTAATCTCACCTTGAGATATCGACATTTCACTTCAGACAACAATCTATATTCAACCCTATAATTAGTAACAAAAATTGGCTGCAATAAGGCAATGCAAGGTCGTTAATTACACAACGTTACACTATTAGTTCATCTGAATTTTGATTCCGTCCATATAGTCCTGGTCGACTTCAATTTCTTCTGCACCGGCAGGAAAGTTATTGGCTTGCAACAACACCGCGACTAGATCTGCGTACTGTTTTTCGGTTAGAAGACCTGGGTTGCTTACAGGCATAGTCGTAGCAATGCGAATAAATAAATCGCCAACTGATTGACCAGTCCATTTACTCATGAACAAGTCTCCTGCCAGTTCCGGAGCGGGCTCTTTACCCGTCATGCTTGGCAGGTGGCACAAAGAACAATGTTCTGCATAAAGCTTGTCCCCACGTCGGGCCTGCGCGTTTGTATATACACCATCACGAATATTAGCGGTCGAAACATTTAGTACAGCAGCGGCTGCAGGATCAGATACTTTAGTGGGTTCAGCATTAGACACCAACTTATCAGGCTCTTCCATATCAGAGGGTTCTGTACCTAAAAAGAAAATCATACCTACGGCGACAATCGCTATAATAACCAAGGTATAAGTCCCCGCTGAGCGAGACCTTGTCGGTTGATCATTGTCGGTCATATCCGTTCCTTTACGTAGCTTTTCATCTTGCCGCAGTCAGCTGACATTTCACTTCACTCAATGCTCTATAATCAACCCTGTAAATAGTAACAAAACTTGACTACATCAAGGCAATGTAAAGGTATAATTACACTGGCCAAATTTTTTGGGCTAACCATCAATGTGGGCCCACATAGCTTCAGATCTTAATGCTTTACAAAGTGCTCTTCCTAAATACCTGGAAGCTGCCTGCCCAGCCAGGACATGACTTCAGAAATTTTGATGCCAAATAAAACTTAATCAGTTCAATTATTTTAATTACGAATGAGGCGCCATACTGATGTAGTTTCTGCAACCCTTGCGAAATGCAATGGATCCATAACATCTCGGGCCTTAGGGTGAGTGGCCTTACAGTCCAACCGCTGGACAACTCTAAGGCCCGCATCCTCTATGACTGCAAGCAATTGATTGCGTGTTCTCAGGTTAAGAAGCTCCGCGAGGTCAGATAGCACTAACCACCCTTCACCATGGGGTAACAAGTGGTCCCGAAGCCCGTTTAGAAATCCGTAAAGCATGCGATTTTGAGGGTCGTAAATGGCCATTTCTAAAGAAGACTTTGGGTGGGCTGGTAACCAAGGCGGATTACATATAATTAATTGCGCCTTACGTGGTGGGAAGAGATCGGTCTGCATCAAGTCAACCCGATCAGAAATTCCGAGTTGTTCGAAGTTCTCCTGTGCACAAAGAATTGCTCGGGGCATGAAGTCTGTAGCGATAACGCGGCCCACACCTCTTCGTACAAGAATAGCTGCCAATAGGCCGGTACCCGTTCCAATATCGAATGCTACACTGTCCGATTCCATAGAATCGGGTAGTGGCATATCAGCTACTAACTTTACGTAATCATGGCGCGTTGGTGGAAACACACCGTAATGCGGATAGATGCGTTGGGACTGCAGGCCAGCCAAAGCCGATACCTCGATGCCTTTCTTTCGCCACTCAAAGGCACTAATAAAACCTAACAAGTCGCTTAGCGGCGTTACGAACCCTTCACCTGAAAGGCCGCGCACTTGTTTGATGGCCTCGCGCACATCTGGGGCACGTTTCAGTGGAATTAAATAATCGTCACCGAAGGGTATGAGCACTGCTGAAAGTGTTCGTGCACGCTGCAAGCGAACTTGGCGATATTTGTAAAATATTTTACTAGATTCTTTTTCTCCTTCAGAGCCGGTCTTCCGATCTCTTTTGTCTAAACGCCTGGCCATCGCTTGCATCAATTGCTTTGCGTTGTGAAAGTCTCCACGCCAAAGAATAGCGATACCCTGGCTTGCCAAGCGGATTACTTTTTCAGCCGAAAAATTATCGCCTCCAATTACAACTTTTTTGGGCTGTACGGCCCCTTTCTCAGACCACCACGGAGCGGACTTTTCTAAACTATCTTCTTTCCAATGGATAATTGCAGGCATTGTCACTCAAGTACCCGATATTTTTAAGGCAAACCTAAAGACGTGGCCGTCCTGATTTTTATGTAAAGCATCTTATTTGAATCTATATATATGTATAAATATGAATCACTCATATATTGGACTAGTTTTCGTAAAACAGAACACAAACCTAGGTGAATTTGCAGCATAAGGTCGCGATGATTAGAAGGTAGAATTCGATGAACGTTTCAAATGCGGTTACAAGACGGCAAGCCATCCGGGCTTTTAAACCAGATCCAGTGCCAGAGAGTATGGTAAGAGAGATATTAGACCTGGCCAGACATACACCATCCGGGGGCAACCTGCAGCCTTGGTACGTATATGTTCTGACTGGTAAACCATTAACTACATTCAAGTCCTTGGTAGCCAAGAAAGTACGGGCTGGCGGCCCCCCCGAAAATCCAGAATACCAAGTTTACCCTCACAAATTGTGGGAGCCACTCCGCACAAGACGGCGAGAAGCGGGAAAATTACGCTATGCAGCATTAGGGTACGAAGACAAGGACAAGTCAGGACTTAACGAGTTGACCATGAAGAACTGTGAGTTTTTCGGAGCTCCGGTAGGTTTGTTTTTCTGTCTTGATCGGCGCGTGGGGCCACCGCAGTGGGCTGACTTGGGAATGTATATGCAAACAGTCATGCTATTAGCAATCGAACGTGGCTTGGATACCTGTCCTCAAGAATTTTGGGCCGGTTGGCCCCAAACCGTCGCCACCTATATTAACCTTCCAGATGATAGAATGCTGTTTGCGGGTATGTCTTTGGGGTATCAAGCCCACGACAATCCCTTGAATTCCTATCGTACGCCGCGCGCACCACTGGAGGCCATAGCTGAATTGCGCGGCTTTGGAGCTTGAAGCAAGGATCACATTGCATTCAACCAAATGAAAATTAATTCCTTGCCAGGTCCCAAGGTAGAACCATCAACTCATTGTTGTGCTCACTGATACGCGCGCTCACGCCATAAAAGCGCGATAGTATCTCTGGAGTTAGCACCTGCCGCGGAGAGCCATCAGCAGCGATTCGGCCTTCAGCCATTAGCACCAACCGGTCACAAAACCGCGCCGCTAACGTCAAGTCATGCATGCTGACAATCACTGTGCGACCAGCCTGTGCCAGACTGCGGAAAGTCTGAAGCACCCGTAAGCGGTGGGCTGGGTCAAGACCCGAAACAGGCTCGTCAGCTAACAATATTGACGGCTTTCCTGCAAGTAGCCGGGCAATCAACACGCGAGTCAACTCACCTCCCGAGAGAGTAGTAACAGCTCGTCTTGCAATATGTGCGACATTTGCATCGGCTAGTGCTCGCTCGACAATCTCTGCATCCACAATATCAGGTGCGTCCCAAGGACCAAGATGCGGTAAACGACCTAGAGCAACCAGTCGCTCAACAGTCAGGGGCCAAATTACAGAACGGTCCTGTGCTAAATATCCCAGAGAAACAGCACGTAATGTGGATGTTAGTTTACTTACAGGCTCTCCACCCATATAAACCTCGCCTGATTCAATCCGTACGAGCCCAGCAACAGCTCGCATCAGCGTGGTCTTTCCAGCACCATTAGGTCCAATAATCCCCACCAATGGTCCGGCAGTGAGATTGAGGGAGACGTCAGAAACCACATCTGTACCGTTGTAACGTACAGTTAAACAATCCAAACGAAGGTCTGAAAGTTTAGACCGAATCATGGCCTTGTCCGCCGCATTACAAAAAGTAGGTGAAGAAAAAACGGCGCTCCGATCAATGCTGTTACAACACCAATTTTCAATTCCAATGATGTAGAAATCGCACGTACACTGATATCAGCTGCTAACATGAGCGCTGCGCCGCCCAAGGTACTAGGTAATAATAATCGTCCGGGACTATAACCAACTAAGGGGCGTAGAATGTGGGGCACTACGAGACCTACAAAACTAACAACACCAGTTACCGCGACGGCAGCACCAACGCAAAGTGCTGTGCCTAGAATAGCGCGCAACTTCACCGAGGTTAAATCGAAGCCCATAGTCGATGCGGTATCTTCACCCAAGGTTAAAGCTTCAAGTGCGCGCCTAGTAGACAATAAAAGTATCCAACCTATGATCATAAATGGTGCGGACATATAGACATGATCGAGAGCTCGATCGGCAAAAGATCCAAGAATCCAAAATACAATTTCGAGAGCAGCATAAGGACTCGGTGCAAAATTGAGCGCAAGGGATGTCAAGGCAGCAGTTAAGCTGTTGATTGCAACTCCAGCGAGGATGAGTGTAAGTGTATCCTGAGACCGACCACCAAGAACCAGAAGAATAGCCGTAGCAATTAGAGTGCCTGTCATACCACCGAAAGGTAAAAGGTAAGACATTCCGCCAGCGCCAAAGTAAAACACAGCGACAGCTCCAAGGGCTGCTGAACTGGAGGCTCCTAGCAACGCCGGCTCAGCCAGCGGATTACGCAAAATACCTTGTAGCACCGCTCCAGACAGTCCCAAAGAAGCCCCTACTAATACAGCGAGAACCGTGCGAGGTAGGCGTACCTGACTAAGAATGAGCCAAGCAGTTTCTGGATCATTCTGCCACAAAGAAATATAATCGTAGAGTCCGCCACTAACAGCACCACGCCCGGTGAACATAGAAATAAAGGCAAGGACTAAGAGTATAACTACAAGCCCAGTTGCAAGTGCGATTGGACCGATTTCTCGATGACCAAGTCTTGCACCGGTCAATTCTTCGTGCATCACCAGACACCACTTTGTCGCAGTACTCTAGCCATAGATTCTGCGGCGTCAGCAATTAGCGGGGTTCCACAGGTGAACAGAGGGCCGGGCACGGATAACGGCGTCTTTCCATCCAAGATGGTGCGAAGAGCTGGGTGCTGCATGAACATGCTCGCAACGGATGGAGCATCAGGCCTGTAGGAGAGGTGCATCACAATATCAGGCTTTACGGCCAGCATGCTCTCAAGCGGTACCTGCCCATAGGCATCAATTCCAAAATCAGGTGCCTTATTAAGGAGCCCCAAAAGAGTCATCACGTGATCCACCAAACTTGGCCGGCCCATGGCAAAGCCGTTCGCATCATATAAAATGGCCGAGTATTCTTTCCGTCCCTGTGCTTTGGCCTGCACTGCTGCAAGGCGCCGATCCATATCGGCCAATAACATCGCAGCACGTTGGGACTCACCAACGGCTTTCCCAACCTGAATGAAAGTATCGCGAATAGAAGCTAACGTGTCAGGGTTTTCTACTTCTACAACCTCATATCCTAAACGTCGTAACATATTTTTGGTAAAGCTCGTTGTGTAGCGGCCAGCTAGCACTAAATCAGGTTTCGCAGTGATGATTTCCTCTGCAAGGCCGTAGTTTACCGGGATCCCTATAGCCATATCCGCGAGCGCAGACTCAGCCGGATCCGCTGCAAGAAAGCTGATTGATGCTATTCGTTCTGGCTCGACCAGCATTAGTAACATTTGATCAGTACAAAGATTCATGGACACGATGCGTTTCGGACCTTCAGCCTCAACTGCCGGGACCGCGATCATGAGAATACTCAAAATATATAGTACACATAAACGTCTCACGCCTAACTAGCCCCCTAAGCGAACTCGTAGCCCCATGTAAACACCTATTCCTATAGTATTATAAGAGAAAATTTCTTGGTACTGCTCATCAAGTAAATTCTCGATACGACCAAATATCTGGATCTGATTAGTCACATCATATGAGGCGGTAGCTGTGACGAGCAGATAATCATTGAGAGTAACCATACCAGAAACAGAATCCATAGGTACTAAGAACCTCGTGGAGCATTTAATGGGTCGGAAACCCGAGTTGCGACTAGCATTTATTCAAGAACGGGCTAGCCGAATAGAATTCTTGGATATATAAATCCACCTGATTTGTTTCATTATTAATTT
>PASS01000009.1 GCA_002712165.1 Fidelibacterota bacterium | reverse complement strand
TGCAGTGGTAGAGTCATTAGAGAATTTTCCCGAAGGACATGCACTACAGGTTGTTGCCCCTACTGCTGTTAATGTATTTGTTACATATCCAGCAGGACACTCACTTATATTGGTCTCCCCAGTACAAAAATGACCAGAAGGACATGTAGTACAAGCACTACTCTCAGACGTTTTACCCTCTACAGTTCCATATTTACCTGCAGGACATGAAGAAGTACACGCATTATTCTCAGAAGTTTGGCCCGTAAGGTTCCCATACTTACCCGCAGGACAATAAGAACACGATGGACTACCTGATCCAGAATATCTGCCAGCAGGACAGGTGTAGCAAGATCGCCCCCTTCCAGCAGGGGCATATGTACCAGCCGCACAAGTTACACAAAGTGTGGATTTGTGGTCCCAAATTCTAGGTGTACTTGGATTTTGGACTCCATATTTACCAGCCGCACATTCTTCACATGTTGATTTGTCCCATGATACGTATTTTCCTGCCGCGCATCCCACGCATCTCTGGCCGTCAGAACTCGGAACTGTACCCTCACCTGGTCCGTAGGTCCTGTACGGGAAGGAACCCTGGCTACCATTTCTATTTTCACACGTACGACATGAATTTAAAAACTCACATTCTTCGTGGCCCCAACTTCCGCGCTGAGAAGATGAAACCGTTCCACTTGAAGGACAAGAGCGCGCAACAGGTTCTATTGTCCCAGCAGGGCAGTCCGAACATTCAACCCTCTGGAAGAGATCCGAGGCCCAGCGACCTGGAGCATATTTCCCGGCAGGACATGTGAAGCCTGGAACACTAGCTGTAATAATACCTAAATCATCATCAAGGTTCGAATTTAATTCGACACATGGGGACCAGGCGCTCCATGAGCCGTCTTCCCCTGCCCAATATTCACGATATGGATTTTGTCGGTTATAGTCGCCTACCCCTACGTCGCGGTGGTCCACGATGTTGTGGATCTGACAATTCCCCTGCATCTGAAGAGATTGACCATCGTCCGCCCCGAGCCCCCAGGATGAGGTATTTAGATCTTTAGTGAGAGACGCCCCCTCGTCTAAAGATAGTGTCGCTGAATCATCACGGCAGCCGTCTCCGCCATAAATTTTAATTTTACAATCACGATGATCCATACAATATATTATATATATACTATATACTATAAAAAAAACATATGTACTATAAAAATTATTTTTAGCGATAAGCAATTTGTGGTGGGAGAGTTGGTTGACCAACACCCATTATGCCTCCTTGAACATTACTACCTCCAGTAGATGATAATAAAAAATACAAGACTATTCCTGAAATAAGTAAGAAGGCCAAACCCCCTCCTATCATTTTGTAATTAATCCCCTTATCTTTTACTACTTTAATAATCGGGGGACTTTGAACAACTATCCCTAATGTTGGAAATGATGTATTTCTATTAAGATTTCTAGATATTTCATGATTTTTAATATTATTATTTATCGTAAATTTAACCTTGATTGAACCAGGCTGAATATCAATAATAGTAATTTGTTCTACAGTAACCGGTTCTTGAATATTAGTATCACTATTCAATAAATTGACAAGGTCGGTTTTAAAATTAGCTTCAAATGTTATTCGAGTAGTTGATCCTTTCGCACCAACAAGAGTATTATAGTTACCTGATAATGTTAATGTTACCTCCTTTAATTTCACATTTTTATGAATACATCCACTCAATTGATAAGGTCCAGATGTTATACAAGGTATAGCTGTTGGACCACTTCCAATTGATTTATATTCAGAATTACAAGATACTGTAACATTAAAACCACGCGAAACATTTAGTTCATTATTTATAACATTGTATCCTTGTTTAACTAAAGGTTCTGTGCAAATAACACTTTCACATGTTGTATTTTGTCCTGAAGAATCATCACCAGCTTCATTGTTTGATCCACTTGGACAATCAACACATTGATTATTCAATACATATTGATTTATTTCACACAATACAGTTTCACATGAAGTATCTTCACCGATAGTAGTGTCACCAGCAGGATTTGTAGTTCCGGGAGGACAATTAACACAAGCATTATCTTTTACATATTGATTAATTAAACATGAAGCCCCCGAACAATATGTATCAGGGCCTGAGGCAATATCTCCAACAGGATTTGTTGTCCCGGGAGGACAATCGAGACATTCATGATTAAAGACATATTGGTTAAGTCCACATAATATAGGGTTACATGTTGTATCTTCATCAGAAGCATTATCGCCAGCTTCATTTGTTAATCCAGCGGGACAATCGACACATGTATTATCCACTACATGTTGATTTATACCACAGGTAATAGGTAAACATGAAGAGACATCTCCTCCTGTTACAAGTTCCATACCTATAGGACAATCACCGATTCGATGGTTTGTATCTCCTTCATCGCATAATGTAATTATCCCTGGTTCAGCATTTTGAATAGGTGTACATGGACTACAATTTCTTCCATAACCATCAGAATCTACATCATCCAAATAAAATCCATCTTGACATCTATTAACACGACTATTTGTTCCATCATTATCGCATAATATTTGAGCAGATATCAATAAATATGAATAAGAATTTGTAATTGGGGGACATGGCGAACATCCTTTATCGGATATTTCCGTTGGGGCAATTGATTCATATGTCCCTTCAGAACATTCAGTTAAAGCAGTACATTCAGTATCAATATCAGATGAACGAAGTCCATTATTTGATATATATTCTGTAGGTTCACAATTTGACCATTGACGGCATATTTCATTCCCAATTTCATATCCCGCACCAATATCTTTAAAATAACCGTCGGAACAATCGCCTAAAAGTACTTTTTCACCTCCATCTGAATTACATGATTCTACTGAGCGAATTTTACCTGTATAATCTGTAATTTCATTGACAGTATCACTATTATCATAATAATTAATTAGACACGGGGAACAAATACGGTCACGAATATTTGGGTTAGTTGATGAGTATGGTTCATTTGGATTTAAAAGCGTTGATATATATTCCCCATCTCCACATGTTAGTTCTGTTAGGGTATTACATCCTGTTAATGTATGGTTAGTTTCTGATATATATTCTGTTTCACTGCATGCTATACATTCAGAATCTTGACTACTTGTACCAGGTAAGTATCTAAAACCAGGATCACATGATGCTATACTTGATGGTACACATATATCAGCATCTCCAGTTCCATCTTTCCAATAACCATCCTGACAACGTGGAATACGACTGTTATTAGAATGTGAACACAAGGGGACAATATCATCTCTGGCAAAATCGACAGGTGTACATGGAACACATATATCGGCATTATTAGTTTCATCTTTCCAATAACCATCCTCACAATGCGAAATACGTGTATTCGAAGAATTAATACATGGTGCTGTTGAAGAGCACCTCGAACATGTATAAGTTGTGACAGGTATATACCGACATATTGAGCCGTCTCCAGCACCAGTACATCTAGCCTCGGTTCCATCAAGGCTTACAGAATCACAAAGAGTTACATGATTGTTATTCAACACATCAATTGCCTTACAATCTTCTTCATTAACAATATTTGATGGTGTTTCACATTCTGCGCAAGCCCCCCGCCCTGAGCCTCTCTCGACGCTTTCATATAGATAGCCATCAATACAATGATCATCCTCAAAGATCCAGACGTTATCTATGTACTCACTCCTAAAATAACTATTATTGCCATTTTCATCACATCTTATAGTCGATGATTCATGTACTCCATCCATTTGACATGGGGTACAAATATCATCTTGAATATAGTACCCTTCATTACATGTTAATGATACTGTAGAAGATTCATTTTCACATGTATATCTTAATGCATGTTCATCATATACGGTACAAGGGGTACAAGTATTATTCAAATATTGGCTACACCCGGTCTCATATGTTCCATCTGGACAAGGGTTACTTGAATAATCAGTACATGCTTCACATTTATTTTCACTCGAACTACCAATATTATACCATTCTCCATCTGGACAAACACTAAGTTGATTTGCTAGATGTATAATATCGATCAGTTTTTCTTCACTATCTTCCCCTCCCATTATTGAAGTGATTAAAGCATCATCAATGCATTGATTATCGTAACGTATGCAATCATTACATAATATAGGACTATCTTGGGAAGGGAAAGAAGTACAGGATGGCACGACACGCTCCCCATCATAATAACATTTCATATTTGGATATACATCACCTGGACTATGGATAATTTCTTCAGAAGCTTCCACATGGTGGCAACCTGCTGTAGCACACCATCTCGCCGAAGCAGAACTGCCATCAAGGACTACATCCGCACAAGTCGTATTGATTGTCGCAGTACATGACTCAGGAACAGCAGTAGTATAATTACAATCAGCGGCGGCACTAGTACATGTAGATGGATTTCCGTCGAGAGTAACACTGGCACATATAGTATTTTCCGGTTCATCAGAAGAACAACTTTCCTCTAAAGAAGCAGTATAACTGCAATTACCAGCTCCAGTACATCTAGCCTCGGTACCATTAAGTTCTACATCAGTACATGCTTCATCTATTATAGGAGTACATGATTCTTCTATAGCTGGGATATTGGGTGGTGTGTGAGAACTATGATGATAATTACTTATCCAACGATTGTTACATGTCTCTTCATCTGGAGAATCTGTACCACAATTATCACCTTCTGAGAAATTTATTTCTTGCATAATTGTTCCTTGACATGTTTCTCTTGATATGAATATTTCAGAATCGATTATATTTCTTACTTGAGATTCTAAAAGGGATAAATTTGTAGTACATTCTTCAGTTGGATTCATATCACTTGTATTATACTTTCCAACCGGACACTCAATACATTTATTACCGTGATATATATTACACAATGAAACCCTTTCATTATCTGGACAAATAGGAAAATCTGTAGAGCAGTCTATACATGTTTGCGTTCCTTCGTCATAATATTGCGCGATTGTATGTGTTTCTGATATGGATTCTGTCCCATCTTGAAGAGAATTATACCAATCCCATGTCCCTCGATTACATGTAGTATCCGTAATTTTTTGTTC
The DNA here is from genome assembly GCA_002712165.1 of Fidelibacterota bacterium. Classification (GTDB taxonomy): domain Bacteria; phylum Pseudomonadota; class Alphaproteobacteria; order Rhodospirillales; family Rhodospirillaceae; genus UBA11612. Next base: position 28,485 of record PASS01000009.1, on the reverse strand, counting down.
ATAGTCCGTCCGTACACCATCTAATATCGTATCAAATCGCGATGAAGCTTCTGCTGAAAATGTAGATTTTATTTCGTTATCTAAGTATATATATTCATTAAGGGAATTCATTTGTTCATGGGAAATATAACCTTCTTCATAGAGTCTTATAATTTCTTCTGCTTTTTCTAAGCTGGTGTGGGTTAAACACAACCCGAGCGTACCCATTTCGCCATAGTCTGAGGTTAGTGGTGTTCCTACCATAGGACCTCTCTCTCTAGGTGCTGTTGGTAATAATAATGGATATGGATGGCAGTCAACACATTCACCACCTGTCACCTCCTGATCAAGTTTACATGTATCAGCAGTACATGATGTGGCTTCGGGATCACCTCTTGTATACTTTCCGAATGGACAATCAACACATGAAAGAGTATCAGGGTCAGCACGTTTATTTTCATCTTCACAACGTACTGATTGACATTCAATTTGACCATTTTGTAAATTTTCTCTGGAAGGCCATATTTGTTCTGATTGAATACTACCATCAAGTTCTGGACTAGAGCAAGGTGTACATTCGAATGCTCCCTGATCTATAGTGGCTCCTTGAGGTGGCTCATTTGGACATAGATCCATTTCACAGCAATCAGTTATATGAGGATAACATGGGGTGATTCTAGTTGGGGATAACTGTTCTACATGTCCGTAACCAATGGATGAAAGACTATATGGTAAACACATTTGTTCGCGTGTGCTTGTATTCCAAGAACGTCGACACTTTACATCTGGAAAATAGTCACCATAATTTCCACCAGGAGGGGCTAAATTACCGTGTTTAAAATTTTTAATGTAAAAATTTTCACAATCTGCTAGAGATTGACCTTCACATTTTTCACCTTGATTATGGTCTAAAACCCTACCTGTACATACATTTTCTGTAGCAGCACATGTAGCCCCTAAGCCTGCATCACCACATGTTAATGTTTCATAATCTGCCCTTGGTTTGTATCCTAGTGTCTCACATTGTCCAGAAGAAGGAGCAGTGTATTCGCATGCGCCTGCATCAGTGCATGTCGCAGAGGTACCATCGAGGACAACATTCTCACACTCAGGATCTACGGAAGAAGTACATGCCTCATCCACGTTTATCTGGGCAACTGCTGGAGTGAAATCACACTGTCTAATATTGTTGCCATGGACTGTCCGCATTTCAGGGCATGTTGTAGACGGTGCTTCAACAGTGCCCGGAATGTAACCAGTTGTGCAGTCGGGTGATGCGATATGGGAAGAAGCCGCCGCCATCGCCACGAAATCAGCGTTCGGCACGCAACTCTCGACAACTGCTGTTTGGGCAACTGCTGGAGTGTAGTTGCATGGACGTCCGGTCGCGGTTGAAACATCAGTGCATGTAGCTGCATTGCCATCGAGGGCGACATTCGCACACTCAGGATCTATTACAGCAGTACATTTCTCGGCACCATCACTACATATTGGTTGATAGATACACCCTTGAATACTGGAAGATGCACTACACTGCTCTCTCAAAACAATATTCGCCTCTCTTTCAGACGCCAACCCCGATGACACGATGTTTTGGCAATGACTAGTATCAGGAACCATTACTCCTTCAGAATTACATCTAAACTTATTTGTATTATGACTACCAGGTATATTACTATACCTTTCTCCATTACAAGTATACTCACATATAGTACTGGTGTCTATATTATCAGAGCGGCCGTTTTCAACATCAAGGCATTCTGGTGTAATCCATACTGCCCCTGTTGGAAGAACCCTATTAAGGGAATCACTATCACATATACGATATACACAACCTTTTGGGGTACTTAGATTTATCGGGTTTACCCTACCAGAAGCCATATCTTGTGAGGATGGGGTAATCGAGGACATTTCGTTTTCGGTTGCTGTATGTGTTACAAATTCTCCATTCCGGTTATACATTTTATAACCAGAATTACAATAACAAGCATATCTACCTTCAGATGATGAACCTGAACCGTCATTTAAATCAATGAAATTTCTCATTTGATTTCTCATTTGTGATTCATTATCAGTTACTGAAGAAAGATCAATGCTATTGATAGTATTTAAATCTACGCATGTTCCAGTTATTGTCCCATCAGAGAGGGTCCCACAATAATTAATTTGAGTACACGCGTTTGATCGATAAAAGTTCGCTGAGCTGCTTGCCGGACACGCCGGATTTGCGGTGCCCTCTCTCGAAGCAGGGCTCCTTGGAGCATTGTTTATATTATCATAATAATTTGTCCCTGAATATCTCAAGGGACCAATTTCCAAATTTTTCCATTCTCCTAGGTCACATACATAATTATTATGAATTGCACCAGCTGGCATTAATGTTGATCCTCCAGGTGGATTCATATATCCAATACGTTCATATGAACAGATTGGCCTACAACGAGTTTGATTCACAACAGTACTACCAGGGTCCACAGATTCCCAAACTCCACCACCGACCCAATCTCCTGTGTGGTAGTCTACTCGAAAAGAAGGCCAATTGGAGGGAGAAGATTCGCACTCTATTGAAGTATTTTCCCCTACTGGACGATAGGCATTAAGATCGTCTATATTACAACTAGTGTTTAACTCGCATCTTTCCCCCATCCATCCATCAGGACACCTACAACTAGTACAACCCACAAAAACACCATCCACAACCCTGTCATGTTGACGACCACCATTAATACAATATGCTTCCGTCGTATCATTAGTATCTGTCCCCCATTCACCACTTTCAGGAACCTCAAGGGCGCGAACACCAGCCCCCCGAGCTAAAACAATACATAAAGGATTCTCGATACATTGGTGGCCAGTTATTATACAAGATTCTTTTTGTTCGTTCCCCGCCTCTAATGGTTCACAATATCTTTGACTATCTCCTGTTACCGTCGCGTCGAGGAAGGCCGGGTAACAATGTCCGTAATCTACGACTCGCCCGCCGCGGGCTCCACTGTGGCGAAACCGCGAGTCACTCCACTTACATTTATACATGCGTTCCCTTGGGGAACGTCTGCCGGCGGATTCTTCTACGATATCTTCATCAGAAGGAGGTCTCAAAAACCACCTATTATTACAATCTTCCGCACTTGGATATCCATCATCACATGAAGCATAGTGATTCCGCGGATCCTCTCGGATAATGTAAGGGACTTTTACCATTCCATCACGAATACAAGTATTACAATTAATTTCTCCAGGACTACATAGACATTCACGTCCTTCACAATTAGTTCTTGCCATACAATTATTTAAGTAACTCTCATTCATGCCCCCCAAGTAATTATCTGGATTACTTCTAGCGGCTACGGCCTCTGACCCTGTTAATGGTGTTTCTGGGGGAGGATTATAGATATTTCCATAAGGATGTGAGTAGCAAGTTCCAGGGATAGGATCTTCACAACGGCTTCCCTGAGCAGATTCAGAACACCTACAAGTATATTCTATAACTTGTGTCCTTTCTGAATTATGTCTTTTTTCACACCTTCCAGCCATACATAAATGGATCTGTGTAATGTCATCCGGATTATCAGGGTTTTTACATGAACTATCCCAAATACTCAAAATTTCATCCGATGTATATCGTTTTCCTATATATAATGAATTAGGGAATCTATCAGGATCATTATAAATATAACCGACAAACGGGCTTGACGCAAGCGAGCGAAGCGTTGCAGGTATCCGCTGAGCTTGTAGATTATTTGCCCTTCTAGCTATTTCCGTAAATGCTTGTATCCTTACTCGGTTGGGATGTTGGTCGTCTATCGGATATGCTTCTACGCCCATCTCTAAAAGCATATCTGCCACGCGTGCATCTATCGCCGTCCCCACGGGCGGGGATGTTGTTTTCCAATATTCTATATTATCTCGAAAATATTCGAAAGTGTCGAGAACACTACCCCCCATCCCTACGACTCCGACTGGATTACGAATATTTTGCATACTTTTCCAAACAAAAGCAATGTCGACATCAATGTCCGTTGTAACATATCCATCATGAAAATAAGATAAAAGGCCTTTAGAATTTGCATATTCCGCAAGATTAATTTCTTCTTGCGTTATATCTTCCGTACTAGTCCAATTTTCATTACCTATCAATCTATCAGGATCACCGTGTGTAAAGGGGGGAAATTGAAGTCTAACAATATCTTTCCTACGGTTTAATTCAAATGTTATATCTTCTGTCCAAGGTCTAGGAGTATATTGGGAATCTGGTCCTAAACCCCAAATAATACGGGATTCACGTAATTCCATTTCAGAATGAACATCTACCGACCATCCATATTCAGGGGGTCCTAAACCAAGTTCGATCCTTCTTTCATTATAATTTATTTCTTCTGGAGTAGCATACCAAGGTAAACCTATCGATGACATAATCATTATATCTCGTCTTCTCTCTTGCTTTTGGCTATCTGTACATCCTATGAATAAATCTAGATCAATACACTCATTTGAAGATAGGTTACTCCATTCCATAAAGTCATTACATTGATGTTCACCGAAAGGACCTTTACAATATGTATTAGGATCTGAAATGATAATATTTTGACAAGTATCGAATAATTGTTGTGGAGAAGTATCTTTTTCTAATGCAAGGTCATCATATGTTATAGGTGTAAATCTTATATTAGTTTCTACTTGAAATGCGCTATCTTTATATACAACCATTCCCCCTCTACATGTAGGGTCTTCAGGTCCTACCATTTTACATACTTCTGTAAGTTTTTCCTCAATGATTCCGGCTGTTCCATCTTCAACATTTTCTTGTAGTCCAACCTTACATTCATCATCTGGTGAATTGGTGTCTGGTACACGTTTCTTTAATATCCATTGTCCGTCGTAAAGAGGTTCTCCTCCTTCTGTACTACGAAGCCTTTCATCTATAATAGCATCTTCTTTACTATAACGGATTTGTTGTAAATAATAATTGCTTGAATTATTCATATTTTTCCAAACAGGTCTTCTCAATGTTGGATCATTTTCGTCACTTCCGCAATAAATATTGGGTTGTTTAACATATATACCATTCATTTCTGGAAATAAGGTGGCGCCATGAACTATATAAATTGCTTTATTTTCACTTTCTTCTTTTAAGGTTATGTCGGATTTTACCTCTATTTCAAGGTAGTTATTCATCCTCTCGGACCCGCTATCAACCCATGAAATTTGTGAAGAATATGGTAAATATATATTTTCGTGTACATTTGGTTTAGAATGATACCTTCCGTCTTCGTATACCCTTATAGCCCTATTACAATTTTCAATATTTATTCTACATTTTTTATCTTCATCTAGATTTGTATTTTTTAAGAGAAAAGGTAAATGCGGTCCATCTGCCATCTCTATCTCTCCAGTCTCAGAGCCTGTTAAAATTTGCCGGGTGTTGAGGAGCAAGCTGCTGCCGCGAGCACCAGCGCTGGATGTGGAGTTCGCATATGATGAACTTCTTTTAAGTGAATCAGTATCTCTCCATCCTAAAACCCATCTATTTTTCCGATCTTCTTTTATTCTATTGATTCTCTGAGCTGCTTCGAGAATGGTTTCCCCCGATTCATGTTGATGAAAATCAACTGTCCCACTCCCCACTACCCACCGGCCGCCACCCCACTCTTTCCAATTACACGTGGCGGGGTTCTGGTTATCCGTACACTGTGTTGATTGGATCCACGAGCCGATATCACTGCAAGTACCATCATTATTTTCCACCAAATTTTGAGCAATGGTAAATCTCCAAGGCTGTGCCCCTTGGCGATATAATATCCTCTGCTCTCCGGTGGACGTTCCGTAAAACGGGTCACCGCCTTCCGGGTTAGATCGATAATATACTGGAGAACCACTACATCTCTTATCTGACAAAATGTAATCACCATTCCACCACACGCCTCCAACGCCATCAATGCGCTCGATGCCTGAGAGTGTTACTCCTAAATTGGATATCTCATTACTAATTTCATCCGAATTATAAATAACACGGTTTTTCAAAAATGTATTTTTAGGTCCATCTCTATCTGAACCAGGTGCTAGTCCTAGTTCATCAGCGCCCCTATAATTTACATATGTATTATCTACAATATTTCGATAAATTGGATTATAGTTTGCTTCTGGAACACTACAAAGATCTTCACTTGCATGCTTACCATCCCTTTCAATATATACATCACATGTTAAATTTCTTTCATCCCATCTACATTTTTTCTTTACACCAGATTCATCTTCAAAACTAGCATGACAAAGACCTTTATCTTTAATTTTCGAACAATCCCGTATCTTGTCATTTATACCAATATTACTATCATAATTATAACCAAATGTATCATCACTACAATAATTTTCTGGACTCCATACACATTTCCCGGTACCACCACGAGCAATACATTCCCCTTGATTTTCATATTGACTACAATCACGTTTATATTTACATACCCCTTCCTTAGGAGGTACACCAAATTCACAGTTGCCAGCATCAAGACAAAGGTGTTCACTTAAGTTAAGGGAGGGACTACTAGTACATAATTGATCCTCAACATATGTACAACTTTCTTCAACTTGTGCCGTATATTCACAAGCAGAAAGACCAGCATTATCAAGCCCAGCTGGTATTGTGGGTTTGGGTGTGTCTTCACAGGCTGCTCTATTGGCCTCTCCTGAAGCACCCACTTCCAAATCACAATTAAATTTGAGAGTACAACTTTCTGGAATATACGGCACGAGTTGACAATCACCATGCCCAGACAGAGGATCCAAGCATTGAGGAGATCCTCCAATCATTACGGGATCCTCCAAGCAGGTGGTTGGCGCCGTGCTTTCCCATTCTTCTGCCTGGCTCTGTGAAATTTCGGCGCCACTGTCAGGGTGGGAGAGTGTGATCGTAAGTGGAACCGCTCGGCATATAGCATCTTCTTGTTCTTGATAAATACAAAGGGATTCATTACATGAACTACTATCTCCACTAATATAACTGGAACATATATTTTCAAGTTGTCCCCGAAATCCGCATCCTTCGTTCACTGGTGCTGTATAAACGCAATTTTCAGTGTTAGTACAAGATTGTGGATCACGCGTTGTAAAAGTACAATCACTTACAATTGATTGACATCCCTGAATGAGCGGAGAAGGCGGCGTCCCCGACTCCCATTCACAATCATCATCTGAGCACGCACCTTCATCGCGATCAGAACAATAATTACCTCCATCGGGTTCTATGCACTTAGGTTGATCATATATTTCGTAGACACCATTTAAAAGACCATATATATTAACATTATCAAAACTATTCATAGCTTGACCATTTTTTCTAGTCCCTTCTACATTCCACCTCCCAACTTCCCTTACAACATATTTCCTTGAATTTCTCTTAATATTTTGTCCTTTTGCTAACTCTTCGTTTACTATTTTTTCAGAAGGTAATAAATAATCCGTATTTTTACATGTAGTTCCTTCTACCCTATCGCATATTTGTAAGGTATTTGGACTATTTATCCATGATTTACATGTTCCGTCCATATAATCCCATTGACAACGATGACCTTTAACTGTACCATCAGCATTTACATATTCATCTGGTATATTCCAAGTAGAGTCATTACTAAGATTATTTAACCATGAAATATGGCATTGCGATATGGAGGAGGAGTTCTCACAACTCTGAGTTCCTCCGTCCAAAGATATTGTGCGGTCATTGCGCAACGCTCTTATTTTTTCAACCGCACGTTCACCCATATCAACAGATTCAGCTCCATCTCCACGCAATGGATTATTCAACGTAACATTCTTACTATCACCTATATAACTTTCGCATGAACGGCGAGAGAGATCCATCAACGCCGCACGCCAGTTCGCCGCTTCCCACGACACACAGTTCGACCCAGTCCATTTACATTTATGGTTTTTAAAATGCGTGTTGCCGTAGGACCCGCCAGCCCGGATGACGAGGTCCCAGTGAGTATTGGGGACATGCACGTTCGCCGTCTTCGGCAAGCCAGTCGACCAAGAATTATCACATTCGGTTTGGTTATTAGCCATTCCACAGTTTTCCCCAATGGATCCATTCCTCATAATCTCTTGGAAGGAATCGCCAACTTTACAAATATTTGGACTGTCCGGTGCATCCCCAACAGGTTGATCAGGTTCTGAAAAGAATGGTCCAGATATAGTTACATCATTTTCCCATTGACATATAGATTTATCAATATCATATTGCCATTTTTCACTATTACTCTGACCAGTTGTAACATTATCAAATGTTACACTACCCTCATCGATCCACCCCACTCCCGTGTCCTGACTCCAGGTCATCCAGGCGGGACAGTCAGTGGGTAAAGGATCGTCCGGGGTGTTCTGATTGCATTTCATGTGCAGGGGGTGGGAGGGGCAGCCCTCGTCGATTCCGTCCGATTTGCTAATAACCTGCCACCGGCCGTGTGGTTCGATGTTATACAACCACTTCGTTCCGTATCTATGTTTATATACTGGTCTACCATTACATTGCCTATCCGGATAAATATCATAATTACCACTCATCCCGCTCCAGCCGCCATCCCCAATCTCAACATAGATACTTTCCGGATGATTATTGACACCTACATCCCTAAAAAAATCCCAACTAGTTTCATTATCATGGACTATAGTACAATTTTCCGATTGGTCGTGGTCTACACCAGCAGAGCATTGTGGTAGTCTTGGATTCCCATCTTTATAAAACCCTATATTACTTACATTTCCATCTCCACATTCACCACCTTGTTTTTGAAGGTTTAAACTCTCTGGATTAATAACACCCGAACCATCTGGAACTAGTAAATTATTATCTGAATCTAATGGTGCTTGAATATTGTTATATGAATCTACAGCACACTGTGACCATAATCTTTCGGTCGAGCCGACCCCGCCTCTTGATATAGATGCTATTGGATTTGATATATGACAATATTGATCAGATAAATCTTGTATAGTTTCCCAATCATAGTAAATATTTCTCCAATTTAAACCGGTTTTTTCTTTTAAGTGTTCCCTTAATTCATCCTGTTCAGTCGATGCAGCACTAGAAGAACCAGATGAACTCTTCCATGAAACATAATTACTTTCTCTTTCACTTCTATTTCTAATCATAATTTCATCTATTCTAGAGTCCATATTTTCTTGTGTACTTGACCAGGGCAAGGTGGAGGGGGTGAAGTAGGTGTTGGCTAAGTTATTTTTTAAATAATTTTCTCTATTTTCTAAAAAACCCTTAGTACCCGGTTTGTATGTACATTGGTAAGTATTTAGATAGTCGGCTGCGCCAGGGACGTCATGGGGTTCAGCAATATCAGTATAATTACATTGACACATACCATTGACTGGGTTGTATGAAAAAAGTACTCTTCCATCTTCTCTATTAGGTAGTAAAGAAACATTCTCACGATTATATCTTTCAACCATACAAGTATGAAAACATATACTTTCGTTAAAATCACCATCTGTCCCAATATCAATTTCAACACCATTGTATATTTCATTCTCCTTGGGTTCGTTCAGGCCATCGCTTCCTTTAAGTACATGGCATTTAGTTGCCAGGTTGCCATCAGTGACTAAATTTACACCATCTGGAAGATCGATGCCTGTAGTGGTAATTGGTGGTGGGATGTGATATTCATCGTCGTATACCTTTCCATGGAAGTAGCAAATTGGTGTGGTACGCATATCACCACGAGTGAGCGATGAGTATTCCTGGGCACCAAAAGAAACTGCTAAACATTCCGGATGTAATTTACACGCATCCTTGCAAAGTTCTTCAGTTGCGTAGTCCCTGGAATATTCGGATATCTGGTGCGACACGGAGCCCCCAGCCCCAGGTACTCTTTCTGATTCAGGACTTGGGATAAGGCTAGTTTCATCTAAACCACAATATACACCTGGGCCACCTATTTCTTGCCAGTCCATATTGGGGTCCCTTATAATATTACCCCGCCTTCCACTGTCATATACTTCATGACCCGGAAGACTTACACAATCAAAACCGTGTGCAGGTCTAGGGCCTAGGGCTAGGTCTTGAAGTGATACTCCTAGATTAAAATTTCTAGTATAGTCGGATAATGTCTCATTTAGAACATCTACCGGAGACCCACAGTTTCGATCAGTCGCCGTCGCAGGGCACGAAACTTGGCACGCGAAGTACGGTAATACGCTCGCGCCAGATGCATCAATGCCCTCAGCCCACGCCGCCTCACAGTTCTCCGCACCCAGGCCAGGCGCCGCGACGAAATCAGCGCAGCTGAGCACGGACGCGCGGTCGTTGTAGCGCCAGACGCTGTCATCGGTGCATAGTGGCTTAGGGTTAATTCCATTTTCTATAAAGGATACGGGTAGCGTAGCCTTTAAATCGCGTGCTCGAGCGTACGATAGCGCGCGGGCGGCCTCGCGCGCGGCCGCCGTCTCGGCCTGTATCATCCTTGCCTCCCCCGCAGAGGAAGGGGGGCCCGGAGACTGGTCGGCAGGGGGAATCCACTGTGATTGAGGAAGTTGGGGATTTGCAGTTACCCGGTCTACATACCAATTATCAATAGATTCCTGGACCGAGTGGTTATCAGTATTGCGGTAACATCTGAAATTTGGGTTGCCGGGCTGGGAGAAAGTAGGGTATGTGATTCTATTACCTTGTCGGTAAAGCATACAGTGCGGCGAGGCTGGGTGGTAGAAGACATTTATAGCAACACAATCGTCCGTATTATTACAAAGTTCTTTACATTCATCCAATGTCGCTGCTCTACTCGTCATTCCCCCCCAAGTACTTGACCAGTTCCAACGCTGCGTGAAGTAGCGCATCTGGCCTGGGGAAATTCCGCCGGCGATCTGGGGTTCGCCGTTGTCAAAGGTGCCCCCGAAAACTGTTCGGGGCTCCCAGTGCCCGTCTGGTCCCTCACTAGCGGGCCTTGATATTCCGTATTCCCTGGATAGTTCACAAAATCCATCCGATTCAATCCATGGCATAATATATATATATACTATAGACTACAAAAAAAAATATTTTATAAAAATTAAATTAATTTACCTTCTTGAAAAAAGAAAAATAACCCCTTCGTATATCTACTTCTTTAATTTCATTCTTTTTTCCTTCTTTATCATTATTATTATTATCATTATTATTATCTTTTTCTTTAACTTTTTCACGAATAAAATCACGTGATTCATATTGTTCATCATAGGGGACTTGGTAAAATGTGATTGGTACTTTTAGTGTCGAGAAATGACGTAACTGATAGGGTTGAATTTTCCGCAAATGGAACATCTGTACAATAATCTCTTTATTATATTCAATATTATAATGTTTAAATTATTTTTTAGCGAGTTTTTCTTTTAATACACGGACTTGTTCTTCTAATTCACGAATACGATTCCTTTGTTCAATGACACGCTTCCTATATTTTTTAAGGACTTTTACATCTGTTTCACTCATTTCTTCGTTTATTTCTGTTTGAACAACCTTCTTCCCGCCAATTTGTTCATAAACGTTCAATTCTGCATACTCCATTTACTATTTAAAATATTTTTATTTAATAATATTAAACTATGGAGAATAAACATACACGAGAATTTGTTGCATCTTCTGAATTGTTCTCTGACTTCTCTGTTGATATTTCATTGTACAATGTATCAACAATCGATGAAATTATTCAATTGTTCACAACTGAATTAGAATCAGTTTTAAAAAAAAATAATTTCACTTCACTTTGTAAAAAATTAGAAAAATGTAATTTTCATATTCATTCCTATACCATCGAGGATATATTAACTTCAGAAAATGAAGACGTTTTTTATATATGTGACCACTGAAGTTGGTTGAATGAATTTAAAAACTTTCTTGCTGTTGGTCTTTTCCAATGCTTGAGGTCAACTGACTTACGTAATAGTTTACCAAAAGCAGGATGGTTTTTCTCAATCTTCCGTAAACCATTCAACATCTCTTTTCGACACCCTTTAAAATCTTCGGCCTCATACCAAATATCCCCGTTCCATACTTCAATAATTGTAACGCTCAGAGAATATACATCAGATGCATAGTACAACTCGTAGTCATCTTGTTCTGGTCCTCGATAACCTGGTGTACCAGTTTTATCATTGATAACGTCATCTCCCTCATTCAAATAAGACATTCCAAAGTCAACCAACTTTATTAATTGATTCTTCTTTTGATTGTGTAACACAACATTTGCTGTCTTAATATCTCCATGGATAACATTGAGGGAATGAAGTTCATCTAAAGCAAGTAAAAGTAAACGTGTTATCTTAATCTTCTGTTTTGTTGACAATCCATAAGACCAATGGATATTGTCATCTTCATTGAAATATACATAATCGCTTTTTGGTTTCGGAATAATTTTATTTTTCCAAGGATAACATGCTGTCCAATCAGCTACATCTTGTATGTAATCATACAAATCGCCATTGGAAACTAAGAGTTCCATAAATATCATAACTTGGATATCATCTTTATCATCTTTGTATCCAACACCATAGACTTTTACCGAACGTTTACTTCTCTCTAAATGTTTCGCAACATTCAGTTCGTATTCCATTGATTCATAAAAATTCTTTAAACTACTACCCCACTGATTAAAATGATACACTTTGACGGCATATTCCATCCCTTTATAGGATGAATGATATACATTTGCATTCCCACCTTCTCCTATCTTCTTCTTGAATGAAAATTTACGATGATCAAATATCTCAAAAGGGCAATTATTAAGGAAATTTTCCATAGTTTTTATTGCAAAATAATAAAACTTATTTTCAAATTTCAAAAAAAAAAGAAAAAAAATAACCTATAAAATACAAACACAAATTGAGAAAGAGACACTTACTTGTTTGCTTCTTCAAACGCCTTAACCGCCTTATCGGTCCACTCCTGCTTCTTATCCTTACTGAGGGACTTCCACTTATCAGCTACATACGATACAAACTTAGGCTTGTCATCCAACTTTTCCATCTCCTTGTTGAACTTTTCCTTATTTTGCTGCCCAAAGTAGGTATATCCAGAGAGAGCTCGAGGTTCCTTGGGCTTCTTTTCCTTCTTAGCACCCTTTACCTTGTCTCCTGGCTTGTAATCCGGGAAGTGATACTTCATCAGAGTTTCTAGATTCATCTCATCCGAGCCAACAACCTTCCCATCAAACTCGGTGAGCATTGCTTCGAAGAGGGTCTTTGTGAAAGTGTGAACATTGATGGCAAACTGGGTATCCATGATAGTAGTGTTGTGAGTTGTTTGAACTGTCTTTTTTGTTTCTTTTGTGTGTTTAGTTTCTTTTGTGTGTTTAGTTTCTTTCTCAAACACAGTTTCAAATTTTGGTTGACTAATTGCAGTTGTTGTCTTTATTCCTTGATGATTAAATTCGTTCCCACAAGAATCAATGTAAATGTACGTTCCGTTAATCTCTGTACGGGTCAAATTAACTTCTGAAGAAGTATCCATGTTTAAAAAAAATAAAATCAAAGTTTCAATTTTAATAATATTTTTTGCACTTTTCTTTTACATTTTTCGGAGCTTTGAATCCTCTTTTCTTATAGACACTGCTCATACATATGGGATATTCTAATCCTTCTTCGTACTCTTTTGAGTACTTTAGCTTCTTAATACACTTGCAGTAGTTCACAAATAACGCACGATCAAGTTGTTGTTTTTCTTTTTTCGTCATCCTTTTTTTTGTTTTCTTTTTCTTCACAAGCTTATCATATTTTCCCTTTGAAACAGTCCTTGCTTTTTTAATACTCCTCCTTTTCGTTTTTCTACGAGCCATATACAATAAAAAAACATTTTTTTCTTTTTTTCTTTTTTTTATATAAAATGATCAATTAAACAATGTCAGAGTGATACAACTTCCCATTGGAAATACCTTTCTTGTTCAGAAATCTTCTGCGACTTCTCATCGTCTCTAATCTTCGGCTTCGTCTCGTAGTTCTTGTTCTTCTTTCGCGGAACCTTTCTCTTTCGATAGAATTTTTTTTCTTGGGAACGGTCTTCTGATCCATTTTCATTTACCAGGATGTCGTTTAAACCGACTCGGCCATTGATGATAATCGTTTTGTCATCCGAGAAATCTCTCATGATATCTCTGATCAATTCGAGATTTCGATTCCTTTCTTCATTCAGTTCTTGGAATCCAAGCGCAACATCCTTTTGAACGATAGATGCCCAAGTAGTTTTCATTTCTTTGAAAGTTTTACTATCCTTCATAAAACAGGTTTCAAATTTCCATAAAAAATTTATGGATAATTAATGTCTCATTCTCAGAGCCTAAATTAGTGCGCCGGGCCAAATGTATCGGGGATGCGACCAGGACTAGCATCGCCGAAGCTATCCCACACTTTGCTGAAGAAGTCACCGAGTGCCATAGAGACCTGATAACTTTTTCCTAACGATGAAGCATCCGCATCCGACATGTATTCTGGATGTCCACTCATTTGTAAGTAGTGTTTGTCAACCTGGTTAATAGTAGAGTCTTTATGACCCATGCCCATCGGCTGAGCCGGAGCAGGAGCAGGCATGGCCCCCTGCTCGTATCGTCTCTGTTCTGCTTCCAGATATTCCCCTTCGCCATGTAGCTCCGACAATGGGGTGTCGTCGTCGTGTCCATATCCTTCAACAAATCCTTCAACAAATCCTTCTTTAGAGAACCATGGATTTTTTTTAACTTTCCTCCAATTGATTGGACTAGTATGGGGATGTTGATTATATTTATTATTTAGATCCACATCATTATTACTGATTAAATGTTTCATAATATGATATTCCTTCGGAGTTTTAAAGTATCCCGTATTGAGAGGAGTATATCCTTCATCCACCCTTGACCCAGGAGGCTGTCTAACTCCAAGAAGGGCCATATCTCGTTGGAATTCACGTTCTCTATTTCGATCGTCATAATAATCTGCCCATCCTTCCTTAAGTCCTCCTTTTTCTCCACATTTACAATTACAATTAAATGTTTTAAATAATAGGACTAGAAGTAGTGCAATAATCATTATCCTTTCTGTTTCCATTTATTTACTTATATTATGGTACAATATTTTTATCTTAAAAAAAAATTTTTTTTGTCTTTTATTTTTTATATTTTTTTTTGTTTTCTCTACTGAAGTCGCCATGGAAGCTGGCAGTGTGGTCCCATCCACTTCACACATCCGAAGTAAGGGAACTTGACCTTTTCCGAAAGTTCACTTGGTGAGAGGTATCGGTTCTCCTTGACGCACCAGTACGGGAGCATGATGTTCTCAACGAAGCTGTTGTCGATGAAGATCTTCCCAAAGTCGCAAGAACCGGTGGTGTATTTTTCTCCGATCACATCAATCGAGTACATCACCCATGCCTTGTTGTCCTTTGTGATGATGTCAAGGTCTTCTGTATTTACAGGACGTGATTCCGGAGGAATCGCAAGTTGATCGTGCATGTAGTGGTTGTTCTCAAACTTGACCATGTCCTCTGACATCTCGGCAAGGTCGAGTAGTCGCGTATCCTCGTTGTGGGGGACAGCTTGGAGGATCGACTCGTCGTACCAGGCGATGTAGGCGAGTGCTGTATCCAAGTCTTGATCTCCGACCACCTCGCATCCATCCAAGAACCACTCTCCTGACTTTGAGTTCATTGAGTAGTGGTTCTTTGAATCGAGTGAGCTATCGTTGCCTTCTTTCCCCCACCGGAGAACACCCTGCTCTATCGATTGAGTATCCCTCAACTCATCCTGATTCCAGGTGAAGTAGAGCCAGAGGTCGTTGAAGTCCTCCTTGGAGAAAGATTCACAAAGTTCGTAAAGTGATTTTTCTTGGACCGTCGCAGGTCTCGCCCCCATCTCATCTGGTCTCGGTTCGGTCGGAAGAGGAGCTTGGATCGTGGTCATGATGATTTCTTTTGTATGAGTTAGAGTTTTTGAGTTTGGAATCTTTTCTCAACAGAGTTTCAAATTTTGAGAAACGACCTGAAGAAGGCCATTCTCTGCCTCTTTTCCTAAAATTTGAAACTCTGTTGAGAAAAGAACTATCAAACAAACAAACTCAGTTCACAAGCAAATTTGAAACTCTCCAAAGAAAAGAACCCAAACAACTCAAAGACAACCATGTCTACCACTCAGACGATCCCTCGCGACTTCCTGACGGCTCTGGTCCAGAAGGAATTCATCAATGAAGGACAGGTAGAACAGATCCTGGGGGACGGGGATCTTGTTCAGTTCTTCGAGAAGGCGAAGAAGACGAACAAGAAGAAGTCGTCGGAAGAACGTGCCGGAGAATACAATCCAGACAAGTGTAGTGCTCGCATCTGGAAGGATGGCTACGACAACATCCAGTGTTCTGCTGCCAAGGGAGAAGGAGGGTGCTTCTGTAAGCGTCATCAGAAGAAGTTCACCGAGAACGGATCTTGGTGGCTCGGAAAGATCGAGGATCCTCGTCCCAAGAATCCTATTCATCCGACCGCCGGAGAACACTTCTGGAGGACTGATGAGGATGGGAACGAGATCGTGAAGCCCAAGAAGTCTCCGAAGAAGTCGGATACTACTGGGAAGAAGAAGCGCGGTCGTCCTGCTGGTTCCAAGAACAAGAAGAAGAAGGTGACTCCGACCGAGATGAGTAAGGAGGAACTCCTCGCTCTGATCGCTGCGAAGGAAGCCGAAGAGAAGGAGACTGAGTCCAAGGGTGAGGTGAAGAAGTCCGAGGATGAAGGAGAAGAAGGGGGCAAGGGAGCAGGTGTCTTTGAAGAAAAGGACGTCATCATGGCGGAGCTGGTAGAGGACTCGAAGGAGAAGAAAGCGGATGAGGAAGCGGATGAGGAAGAAAAGAAGTATGAGCTCGATGGAATCGAGTACATGATGGATGATGAAGGGAACGTGATGGATCAGGATGACTTCACTCTCATCGGAACGATCACAGATGGGGAGTTTGAGTTTGACGATGAAGGAGAGGAAAAGCACAAGGGGAATGTGAAGAACAAGGAAAACTAAAGGATAAAACAAAAAAAATTAAAAAAGAAAAAAAGACAAAAAAAATTTTTTTTTATGGAGAACTAGGGGGTGTTAAAGGGAAGTAATTATCCTCAACCCATATTTGCCCGACCATGATCGTATCTAAAATAAATCTATTTGGATTGCACACATGGCAAGGAATCCTTTGATAAATATGATTGATACTGATTCGTTTTCCTTTTATAAAACCATGGCCATCGCAGTTGTGACAAGTAACCCACATTAAGTATATACATAATTGTAAGGAATCTTTAATATTCGTTGCTTAGAACTTTTCTCAATGTGAATACACTTAACTTAATATTGTGGGATAGCTCCAATTTTTTTAAGAAATCTTTCTGAGACAAAGGACTGTATGTCTCTTTTAAATTTTTAATTGTTTCAATATCTTCCTCTGAAAATTTCTTTTTACGAGAAGTATTTTTTTTATCTGCATACCGCCAGTTTAGTTTTTTCCCTTTGCTTGTTTCTTTCCAACCATCTACGATTATTTCTTCATTTGTCACTTTCAAATGACAACATTTACAAAGGGGAACAAGGTTATGTTTTACATTTTTATGAAAAGAATTGATCATATTATTTTCATCTGCAAACTTTTGATCATTAATATGATGGGTTTCTAAATCTTCTTTCTGAAAACATATTTTACATTCATCCATAAAAACATGTGTATTGTATTGTGATAACTTCCTTGATAGATCTGTTTTTTCTAATTTATTTTGGATTGTCTTTGCAAATGAAATAAATTCTTTTGACATTCCCATTGCTTCACATACTTTCAGACCGTAGATTGAAGGACCCGATCCCTTTTCTAACTTACGATCATAGATTAAAACATCATTTTCTTTATCATAATCAATTTTTAAATGAAAGATTTCCAAAGTATCTAACGATTTCACTTCTTCTAATTCTGTTAGTTGATGTAAATGTGAAGTGAATATAAATGACGCTTTACGCTTACATAGTGTATCAAGGCCTGTACAGATAATTGATAAAGCAGAAATACTTTCTGTTCCTGAACAAAGTTCATCACCTAGAACAAGCGAATGATCATCTGAACGATTTAAAATACTTTTTAACTCCTGGATCTCAACAGCAAATGATGATTGCGAACGGAAAATGTTATCATTATTTAAGATACGAGTAAATATTTGTGTATACGGTTTGAAATTGAAGGATGACGAAGCAACAAACATTCCTGCCTGAGCCATGATAATATTTAATCCAACTGCTTTCATAAATGTTGATTTACCACATGCATTTGTTCCGAACAATAGAATTCCATCTTTTTCTTTTCCCAATTCAATATCGTTTGTAATGTAAGGTGTTTCGGTGTGAATTTTTTCGACGATAGGGTGCCTTATCTCCTTACAATCCACAAAACTTTTCTTAGCATCTACGATTGTTGGACGATAATAACCATTCTGAATTGATAATTTTGCTCCTGAACAGTATACATCTATTTCCGAAAGCAAAAAATAAAACTTTTTAAGAGGGACATTATATAGATTATATACTTCCTCTATTTTCGTTTTCCATTGCTCTTTATTAATTGATTTAATCTTATCTTGAATAATGATAAGTTTTTTTGATAATTCTTTACAATAATCAAAAACAATAATTGTGTTTGAACTATCTTTTTTTCGAAATGTAAAGTCTTCTTTATGAAAGGAATAAATAATTTTGTTATTTGAATCCCTTACATGAAAGGCATTTCCATTCAAATTGGTTAAACGGCTTTTGAATGTTAATGCTCGTTTATTTGTACAATAGAAGAACCAATTATTTCTTTCATCATAATCTAATTTAATGCTTGTATCAGAATTATCCAAAAGATGGGAAAGGCGTTTACTAATGTCAATGAATATTTGATAGTATTCTTCAGTGAGTAAATCATAAGAATCTAATTCTTTATGAACACCATCTCTTAATATTTTCCTTTCTAGATTCCCAAATTGAGAAAAATTATGGAAAATAAATGTATCGTTAATTGTTTGGTAGAAGGAATGGTAAGACTGAATACTATCATCGTTTGCATACTCCGTTAAAATAGTCCCTTCCTCTTTTAGAACATCCAACAATTTATTAATGTAATCAAATGATAATGAATCAGAAAAAAATTCAGGTGGTTGGAGGAGTTTCAATCCCATTTTACGAAGTGATTTTTCCAAATCAGATACTTTCCTTAAAATTGAGATAACTTTTTCATAAAAATTATCTTTCCGAAACATATCAATGAAGTCATACCTTCTTTCGATTGTTTTTTTATCAATCGATGGATAGAGTAGTCTTTCTTTAAATAGTCGTCTTCCCATAGGAGTTACACACAAGTTACAAACAGAGAGTAATGATTCATTCTTCCCTTTAAAATACGAGTAATTATTAATTACATTTAATTGGCGAATTGAATTGGAAGTAATACACAAACATTGATTATCATTTAATAATTGAGGTTCTTCTATATTTATAAGTGTATCAGCTCGATGATCTTGTATATAATTCAGTAAATAAATATAGGAAATAACTAATTCAGGCTTCATTTCAAGATCAAAATGTTCAATTGGCGACATCATACAACTCAGAGTAAATAATTTCCCTAAGAACTCATTTTGATATGATGTTTTCAAAAAATTCTTATCATTGTAATGGTTGATCTGGATTGAATTATGGGAAATATCCCATCGTTGAATAACATCATTTTGAGTTAAACAAAAGTTTTTGAATTGAAACAATATTTCTGAAGGATTGTAAAAATGAATGTATCTTCCTATTTCATCAATCCATATTTGATTATCATCTATCTTACTTATAATGTAGTGAAGGTAGTTTTTACCGGTAGATAGATCAATCACAGATAATCCTGTAATGTAAATATCTTTTGTCATATATTCATTTTTTTCGATGTATACAGACATTAGATAGTGATTATCTTGTTTATCATAATTATCAATCGTTGTACCTGGAGATACAATTCTTGTGACTCCTCTTTCGGGGTTAGGGGGCGGAGTAATCTGCTCTACAATAACAACGGTATAGTTATGATTAAGTAAGATTGTTTCATATTTTTGGATCGAGTAGACAGGGAATCCTGCCAAAAGACAATTTTTGATTGATATTTCTGAAATCTTTTTATTTTGTTTGGTAACTTGTAGGGCGTTATTTAAAACATTTTGACAGATATGATAAATATCTGGACCGATATTTACTTCATCATTAATAATAGCGAAAATATTAAAATGACTCCCTGCTTGCATTAATACAACCGTGTTTTCACCGTATTTTTCTTTATATTTTTCATGATAATCGAGGTATTTTTTGATATGATGATTACCACTATCCATTTAAAATTAAACTATATAAATAAATGAATATTTCTTTATATAAATAATACTTTATTTTATATGGAGGGCGAATATTCTATGAATCATTATGATGGTATGTATGGTAATGAGGTTCAAGAATACCATACATCCCATAATGATAATTCACCAATTATATTGTTATTTTTTATCTTATTTTGTTCGTTATCAATTAATTTTTTAAAATATTGTGGTACTAATGAAGTAGAAGAAACACCTATAAGTATCCCACTTTTATTAGAAAAAAAAGAAATTACAAATGAAACATTATTCGATGAAAGTTGCTCAATTTGTTTGGAACAATTTCAAAAAGAAGAAAAAGTAACAACCTTACAATGTGATCATACATTCCATTTTGATTGTATGGTTTTATGGACAAAAAATAAAGATACATGTCCATTATGTAGAGGGACTATTTGTATTACTTAAGAAACTTTTTACATAAATTAATATAATTCCAATCTTCATTATAAGCGATATATTTTAATAAATATATATTCTGCATCCTTATAACAACGCTTATTTTATCTAGAGTATCCATATTAATTACTTTATTTAAAACCAAAATCAAATTTATTAATAACTATAAATAAGATGATAAGCAAATTACCAGAAGAAATAATCAGTTATATTCTAAAAAAGGTAGATACTGATCCTATTTCATTTTTAAATATGAGAAATATTAATCGTCAATGTAGGGTATTAATCGATTCATATGAAGATATCTACTATGATAAAATAACAATGTATGAAAAAGAAATGCATCAACTATGTAGGAAAAATACATCTGTTCAAAGTTATGAATGGTTAATGAAAAATAATATTCATTTTTCATTGAATAATCTACGAAGTTTAATTATTGCCAATCGTTCTGATGTGATTCGACGTGGATTCTATTACAAACAATTTTTAGATGTTTTATTCAATCGTTTTTATATCCAAACATCTGCTACTAGTAATATATTTTCATTTATAGAATGTTCAAACCCATTAGTTATTGCAGGGACATACAATCGTATTGGGATTATCAAACTGTTGTTAGAAACAAGTACAACTGGTAATCCATATAGCCATAATATTATAGGATTATTAGATATAGCAATTAAATACAGCCATAAAAATGTATTATCCTATTTGATACTTAACCAGTACAATGCTATCGAATGTTGTCTTCAAAATAAGATAGTGAATATAATTCATCGCATTGATAATTGCGAAGACATTTTATTTTATTTATTTCAGACGAAAAAAGTAACAGTTACATTAAAAATATTGAATGGAATGATTTCTCAAAACTACAATCAAGTTTTTCAATATTCTTACAATAATTTTTATAAAACTTATCATCAATTAATTCTCAATTGTTTCGAATCAAATAATTCTGAAATTTTGAATTTTTTATTATCTGATGAAAGAATGGTTGTGAATAAAAAGACATTTACAGAATTACTTTTCAAAAATAAAAAAGAAAAAAGTAAAGGATTTATTTACAATTTGATTAACAATCACATGAATATGATTGAAAAATCATCGCCATTAATTAATCTGTGTATTTCCGGAAGTATCGATGGGGATACAATTATCGAATTAATTCAAATTGGTTATGAATATACTACAGATGATATGAAAGATGTATTGTCTGAAAAGAAAATAAAGGTCCTTGAGACTATGTGTAAATATTATCGAGTATAAATTATTTAAAATATAATATTCAATTATATATATATAAATGCGTGTTCAAAAAAGAAATGGTTCTTATGAAGATGTTTCTTTTGACAAAATCCTTAAAAGAATTCAATCTTTGTGTTGTGGAAAAGAATTTTCTAAAACATTAACAATTGATCCAACTGTGATTGCACAAAAAGTATGTTCTGAAATTTATGATAATGTAACCACTACAAAACTTGATGAATTATCTTCACAAATTGCCATTTCTTTGTATTCCAAAAACCCTGAATATGCTATTTTAGCAAGTCGAATCGTTGTTTCAAACCACCATAAAACAACACGGCCTGTTTTTTCAAATGTTATTGAAGATTTATATCAAAATGATATTATTCAAAAATATCTTTATGATTTAGTGATTGAAAATAAAGATAGAATCAATACAACAATTGACCATAATAAAGATTATGAAATTGATTTTTTTGGTTTTAAGACATTAGAAAAGAGTTATTTACTTAAGATTAATAATGAAATAGTCGAAAGGCCACAATATTTATATATGCGTGTAGCCCTCTGTATTCACAGAGATAATCTAGACAAGGCATTTGAAACTTATCATCATATTTCGAATAAAGATTTTATTCATGCAACACCAACATTATTCAATGCCGGGACAAAAAGAGAACAATTAGCATCATGTTTTCTTTTAGCAATGAAAGAAGATTCTGTCCACGGTATATACGATACCCTTAAGAACTGCGCCCTTATTTCTAAATATTCAGGTGGAATTGGCCTTCATATCCATAATATACGATCAAATCATTCTTTTATTCATGGAACAAATGGTTATTCAAATGGTATTGTTCCTATGCTACGAGTATTTAATGATACGGCAAGATATATTGATCAGGGTGGTGGTAAGAGAAATGGTTCATTTGCGATTTATTTGGAACCGTGGCACGCTGATATATTAGATTTTCTTGAACTTAAGAAAAATCATGGAAATGAATTGGAAAGAGCAAGGGATTTATTCTATGGTTTATGGATACCAGATTTATTTATGAAAAGAGTTCAATCAAATGAAAAATGGTCATTATTTTGTCCAGATGAGTGTCCCGGTTTAAGTGATTGTTATGGTAAGGAGTTTGAAGAATTATATGAGAGATATGAAAAAGAAGGAAAAGTTCGAAAAGAAGTTGATGCACAGAAAGTATGGTTTTCTATTCTAACATCTCAAATTGAAACTGGTACACCTTACCTATTGTACAAAGATGCTTGTAATTCAAAATCCAATCAAAATAATCTCGGAACAATTAAATCTTCAAATCTTTGTACAGAAATTATTGAATATTCAAATCATGAAGAAACTGCTGTATGTAATCTTGCATCTATATCACTTCCAAGTTGTTTAAAAGAGAAAGATTATGGAGACCTTAATCTTACAATCTATACAAAAAATGGATGTTGTTATTGTGATTATGCAAAATTACTTTGTAAAGCGAAGAATATCCCTTACAAAGAAAAAGATTCAAGTGAAATTACCTTATCAATTGAAGGACCACATGGTGTTACCTTTCCCAAAATCTACAACAATATGAATCAATTGATTGGAGGATATACCGAATTGGTTGAATATTTAAAACCAGAATATGACTATGATAAGTTAAAACATTTGTCTAAAGTCCTCACTTACAATCTTAATAAAATTATTGATTATAACTTCTATCCTATTCCAGAAACAGAAAGGTCTAATTTTAGACATCGCCCAATTGGTTTAGGAGTTCAAGGATTAGCAAATGTATTCTATGAAATGAAAATATCATTTGAATCTGATGAAGCAAAACAAATTAATAAAAATATTTTTGAAACTATTTATTATGGATCACTTGAAGCTTCGATGGAAATTGCAAAATTAAGGGAAAAACCACTACACACATTTAAAATTGGACTGAAACAAATGAAAAAAGATGATTCTTATTTTATTTCCCATGATATCATCCCTCATGATGAATTAGCAGAAATACAAGAAAGAATGAAACCACTTGATAAAGAATTAGATCGAGATGAATATTTAGGAACATATTCTTCTTATATTGGATCTCCCTTGTATCATGGTAAACTGCAATTTGATTTATGGGGTGAAGAAGTCGATAATTCATTACATGATTGGGATTATTTACGATCTGAAATTAAGAAGTATGGAGTTCGTAATAGTTTGCTTGTTGCGCCAATGCCAACTGCTTCAACATCTCAAATCTTGGGTAACTTTGAATGTATCGAACCAGTAATTTCAAATATTTATTCGCGAAGGGTATTGGCTGGTGAATTTATGGTAATCAATGAATATTTAGTAAACGAATTAATTTTACTTGGAAAATGGAACCCCGAAATTAAAGATAAAATTATTGTCAATGATGGATCAGTTCAAAATATTAAAGAAATACCCTCATTTATCCGTGAAAGATATAAGACAGCATGGGAAATTAAACAAAAAAACATCTTAGATATGGCGGCAGATCGAGGTAAATTTATCTGTCAATCCCAAAGTTTGAACTTATTTGTTGAAACTCCAAATTTCAAGATATTGTCTTCAATGCATTTCTATGGTTGGAAAAAGGGATTAAAGACGGGAATGTATTATCTAAGAACAAGGCCAAGTTCAAAGGCAATCCAGTTTACAGTCGAACCTGAAAAAGAATGTGAATCATGTTCTGGTTAAAGATAAAGCATCAACTTCATTAAAAATACTTATTTTATCTTGAACAATTTCAACCTGAATATTTTCTTTTTTAGGTGGGGTTTTTTCAAGTATCTTTTCTTTTTTTATTTCATGAACTTTTTTGGATGAAAACATTTTATTTACATTGCATTGAACATGAATAAATATTTTATAATTCATTCTTACAGGTATTGTAAATGGAATCGAATGAGTTAAATAACCGATAGCATTAAATAAAAGTGGTAATCGTGTATTTCTTTTTCCAATGGAATAATTCCACTTATATAATCCATACAATGCATCAATTTGTTCCCTTATTTTTTTATCTTTACGATGATTAACTTCTTCATAAATAACTTCCCATAGAACCCATACAACATTTGCCTGCAGTTTTTTAGAGATACCATCTACATTTCTTTCATCGACCAACCATGGTGTTTTTTTCTTTTTATGGAGTGCTTCCCAACGAAATAACCATAAAACCCAGTAAATACATTTGTCGTATCCAAATTGTTTATTTTTTAAGAGGGCGAAAATTTCATTCATAATGATCCGTAGTTCATCAGGATCATTAAAATGAATAATATTTGCGGGTAGTATATTCATTTGAGCAAATAATCGTTTCTGAATATTTCCAAAATCAAAGTCTTCTTTATCATTTAACTTTGGATATTTATCATATCTTTTTGTTTTTGATGATGTAGTTAAAGTACTAATAACATCAAAAAATAAATTCCTTACCATTTGACTATTCCGTAATAATAATTCATTTTCCTTCGACTTTATAGTAATACGATTGACTTGATTATATAGAATTTTATTTTTTTTGAGCAAATAAACGGGTAAATTAGGGTTATTAATGTGGATCATTTTTGAAGAAAAAATAATTAATTTTTCCCAAAGAGCAAGAACATATCCCGAAACAATACATTCTGAAGCCCAATAACATGCATTTTCTATTTTTTTTGTTTCGATTGATTTTAAAACAGCATTCATTACATCTGTTTTTTTAAATCCTGAAAAGGTTTTCATCTTAAATTCTTGAGAAGTCCTTGAATCATTGATTTGATAATTTTCATTCATAAAATAGGAAATATTAAAAATCATTAGTTTAAACTTTACAATTTTTTTCCAAAATAAAGTATAAAATGAGCGAAACAACTACTAAAAAAAGAAGGAGAAGAAAATCCAAAAAAGAACAAGAAACCATCAACGAAGAAGAAACCGTTCAGGAACAACAACAACAGCAGCCGAGACTAGGTGAACCAATAGAACTTTACAACAATATGTCAGTAGAACAATCAAAGAAACTTATGGAACGTCCTGATATTCAAGAAAAAATGTTGGACATGGATATCCGTATCAAATATGGTTTTATGCGTACCATCCACAATAACTACAATAGTATTAATGATAGAATAAACTGGAAACCCTCAGAATTAATGGGCATTGGTATGATATTTGGTGACCTAAATGGTATTGAAAGAACTGTTTTCAATCAAGTAATGAGTGATATGGATAACGAAGATGAAGAAGAAGTAGTAGAGGAAGAAGAAGAAGAAGAAGCCTCCACTGATGTTAATTAATTACCTGTACTTCCCAAACCATCCGAACCACGGGATGTTTCTGAAAGAGAATTAACCAGTTCAAATGTGATCGAATTTGCATGTGGGGCAACTAGTTGGACTAGTCGAGTACCAGGCATAACCTTATAATCTGTTTCTGATAGATTGTCTACAATAGCAATAATATTACCACGATAACCGGCGTCAATGAGACCCATTGAGTTTGACAAACGTAGGGGTGTTTTTGCTCCCATAGATGAACGAGGCCATAGATAATAGGCTACATTACCACCTTGCTTTGTCTTATCGGTAAATGCTTCACATGAAATCATCATATCAATCTTAAATCCAAGTGCTTTCGCAGGGACAATTACTTCCCCCTGAACAAATAGATCAAGACCACTATCCCCTTCATGGAATTCGCTGTGATTTTCATAAGATGCTTTGACAGATTGATTTTCTGGTTTAATTTTAAGATGCATTGTTTGATATACTTTATCAATTAGTTTTTATATATTTTCAAATTTTATTTAACAATTTATTTTTTATCCGTTTCAAGATAGTTTTATAATTTTAAAATTATCTGTCATATGATAAATTTTGCTAACTAAAATTTTTAACAAATCCTTATCTTTTTCATCCACCACCAACTTGTAATTTAGGTCCTTCTTTTTGTCATCCACCTCCTTCTAAATCGACTATCTTTACTTCTTCTTCATCATTGTTCATATTTATCAAAAAATTTACATTAGCATAAATATTATGGTGATTCATTAACTTACGTAATTTTTTTGTTACATCCTTTTTTTTAAGTTTTGTTAAATCATTATGCTTCTTTTTCCATTCATCCAATTCATCAATTGCAGTTAGAAAATATTGTTTTCCATCTTCAATCACAAAAAAATGATCTATTCGTAGATTCGTTTTCTTCATTTATATATTTAATAATATTATTTTCTACACTATTAATATATTATATATGGCCGAAGACGAAGAAATAACTGGAAGAACAGCAAGTGATATTAATACTGTAGATTTATCAACCACATTTAAAGTCCTTGAATGGTTTCTATTGTTAGTAATTATGATGTGGAGTACAAGTAAAATTATTCAAGGTATCCCTCCAAGTAATGAAATAAAATTTGTTTCAGGGACAAAGCCAGTTGGTATTTGGCTATTCGCTATTTTATGCTACATTATTATGGTCACAGTAAAAATGATGGCAAATCGACGTGTTGTATTGAAAACCGAAGAAGACAGAAAAAGTGTAAAAGGTGGATGGCAAGTATTTAACATATTTATTTATTTCTTAATATGTATGCTTGCTTATATCTTTTGTCTTTCTTATTTATGTATGAAAGTGAGACACAAACCGTTACAATCCGGTGGTATGTTTGATTGGATGGATAAAGGAACAAATGTACCCTTAATTGATCCTTCCATTCAAATCATTATTTTAGTAGGTGTATTTTTAGTAATCGTTAATGCTTTTACAAACTTATTTTTATACTTGAAAACAAAAGAAGAATCAGAAAAAGATAGTGTTGCTCGATCAATATATCAATCACAATTAGTTATATTATTGTTTATCGTACTCACAATGATATTCTTAATTGTAATAGGGCAAAATATACCATTCCCAGATCCAAGTATAATAAGTGGTGTTAAATTAATGAATACTGCGAAGGGTGAATTAGCAAAATGGTTCTTTTTCCTAATATTACTAATAATAGGTGGTACCCTTGTCAATGCAGGAGCTAATTCTGGGTTTTTCGGTTTATAAGTATTTAAATAAATTTGAAGTAATATAAAATATATATTCAATTAATAATGAAAATTGCTATTTATGGACCCATGTGTTCAGGGAAAACAACCGTTGCTAAGATAATTCAATCATACAACGATGAATACCAAATATATTCATTTGGTCAAAAAATTAAAGATCTTGCTCTAGAATTGTTCGATATGAAAGATAAAAACAGAAGTTTATTAATTGCGATCGGAAGTAAAATGCGTGAAATTAATCCTGATGTGTGGGCACAGTACATTGTTAAGCAAACCGAAGGAAAAGAAAACTGTATTATTGATGACCTACGTTTTCAAAATGAATTAAACCATTTAGAGGGTTGGAAAATTATATGTTTAACTACCTCCACAGATGAAAGAATAAAGAGATT
>PASS01000075.1 GCA_002712165.1 Fidelibacterota bacterium | reverse complement strand
TTCCCCACTGCTGCCTCCCGTAGGAGTCTGGGCCGTGTCTCAGTCCCAGTGTGGCTGATCGTCCTCTCAGACCAGCTACTGATCGTCGGCTTGGTAGGCTTTTACCCCACCAACTACCTAATCAGGCGCGGGCCGATCCTTTAGCGATAAATCTTTCCCCCGAAGGGCGTATGCGGTATTAGCCAAAGTTTCCCTTGGTTATTCCGCACTAAAGGGTACGTTCCCACGTGTTACTCACCCGTGCGCCACTAACATAGTGCCCCGAAGGGCACGGTTCGTTCGACTTGCATGTGTTAGGCCTGCCGCCAGCGTTCGTTCTGAGCCAGGATCAAACTCTCAAGTTGACTTGGAGTATCCTTGCACAAACACACATTTCACGAATTGTGAATGTTCACATTACTTGATTTGCGTGGATGCTTAGGAGACGCCAATACTCAACAGAACGCCGCCTACGCATCCCTTTCGTTCTTCTCTTTACAATGTCAAAGAGCAGCGCAGAAACAATCTTAGCCCGAATTGGCGGAAAACTGCCCGTTCCGAGAAACAGAAAAGCTGCTTTTCGGCTGCGGAGACGGGGTTCTAAGCGTTCAGGCCACCCCCGTCAAGCGGCATTTTTAAAATTTGTATTCCCCACTTATATCAAGAGGTTGGTCATCCCTGAGCATTCATAATTGCGGAGTGAAGTTGATCGCCGAAAACTTAATTACCGCTATATGTCCGAGTCCCAAGGCCCTAAGGATTTTTAATTATTCTCAATAGGTTAAGTATTACGGACATCATTCAAGAAATCCCAAAAATTTTCTGGGAATCTTTTAGCCTCTATTATGACCTCAAGAAGTACGTTTAATAAATTGATTTATAAAAATAATATGATGTTGACAGTCAGAATCGCCTCGGTCAGATTACGACGCGCGCCAATCAAGAAAACCCCAATTTGCTGAGAAATAAGAGATTTGGAAAACGTTCTGTAATGATACTCGATAGATAAAGGGGAGCCATGCCTAAACGCTACAGTCCTAGCATATTTCTATGCGGCTGCGCTGGAAGCTTGATTGGTGCTGTATCCGCAGCCCTCATTGCATCTGCGGGATTGTTGTCACGGCCAGATACACCTCAAACACTTTTATCAATTTCATCGCTTACGCCTGACACATTGCACGTAGAGACTGATATAGCCAAGTGGACAGGTAACATCACCGGGGTATTGCGAGCGGCAATGGGACTTGCTGTTGAAACAGTATCCATCCAGAAAGGCGATACGCTAGCAAATGTCCTTGTCGACTCTGGCCTCGACAACACAACGACATTTAAAGTCACGCAAGCGATTCACAAAATTTTCAATCTCCGCCATTTACGCGAAGGCCAAAAATTGGAGCTAGCTTACGAGCCACTGGGTACAAACGGAGAGGCGACCACCCTATCTAAAATCAACATGGAAATCAGTCCAGGTCATTTAGTTTCTGTCAGCCGTCAAGTGGATGGAAGCTTTGCAGCGCATGAAATTATAGCCGAAACATATAGCAAGTTCTCGCGTGTGACCGGGACAATATCTTCAAGCCTCTATGAAGCAGCGGAGGCCGAAGGTGTTCCATTCAACGTTCTAACCGAAATGGTACGCCTGTTCTCATATGACGTTGATTTTCAGCGCGATATCCGTCCAGGAGATAGTTTCGCTCTTATGTATGAACAAGATATTACTGACGATGGCAGGCCTGTAAGAACCCGAGCCATTCATCTCGCCAGAATGACTCTCAGGGGAAAACCACTTAAATTTTATGCCCACCTACATGAGGACGGAGAGTTTGAGCACTACAATGAAAAAGGTGAAGGTGTCCGTAAGGCATTGATGCGAACTCCGGTAAATGGCGCCCGATTGACATCGAATTTCGGATCTCGAAAACATCCTATCCTTGGCTATACACGTATGCACAAAGGCGTTGATTTTGGCGCACCAACCGGAACACCGGTCATGGCCGCTGGTGATGGCATCATCAAAAAGCGCGCTCGCTGGGGTAGCTATGGTAACTATGTTCGCATCCGTCATGGTTCCAACTATGAAACTGCTTACGGCCATCTCAGCCGCTATGCCCGAGGCATAAAAACCGGCTCACGCGTTAAGCAGGGAGAGATCATCGGCTATGTCGGTATGACAGGTGGCGCAACCGGCCCGCATCTACATTATGAAATCTTGCTTAACAACAAGCAGGTCAACCCAATGACAATAAAGTTCCCCGCTTCAAGAAAATTGAATGGGGTGCAGTTAGCACAATTTCAAAAAACTCGCCTAGAGATAGAACGTAAATTCGCAGCTCTTGACACATCAAGTGATCTTGCTGTTGTTAGGCCTGGAGTAAGTAAAAAGTTCCAAAAATAGCAGCTAAGCAGCGACCCTTATTATCTGACCATTTATAATAACACCTTCCTCACCAGCAGAAATCATAACTATCGCACCGTCGCCTACGCTACCCTCTAAAACTGCTTTAGCTAAGGGGTTTTCAAGGTATCGTCGAATCACACGCTTAAGAGGGCGCGCACCATAAATAGGCTCATAGCCATGCCTGGCGAGCCATGCGCGTGCCTTATCATCTAAGTTAAGCGTTATGCCCCGGGCTTCCAAACGTTGTTTAACCCGTGCCATTTGAATATCAACGATACTAGCCATCTGTGCTTTGAAAAGCCTATGGAATAGAAGCACTTCATCCAACCGATTAAGAAATTCGGGTCTGAAAGCAACACGCACAGCAGACATCACCTGATCGCGCACCGCACTAGAATCCTCACCCTCTTCTTGGCTAGCAAGAATCTCCGCACCCAGATTCGATGTTAGAATGATCAACGTATTCCTAAAGTCTACTGTCCGCCCTTGTCCATCTGTCAGCCTACCTTCATCAATGACCTGCAAGAGCACGTTAAAGACATCTGGATGAGCCTTCTCCACCTCATCAAAAAGAACTACTTGATAGGGCCGACGTCGCACTGCCTCTGTCAAGGCACCACCCTCTTCGTATCCGACATACCCTGGCGGCGCTCCGATCAAGCGTGAAACCGCATGCTTTTCCATGTACTCAGACATATCAATCCGTACTAAAGACGATTCGTCATCGAATAAAATTGATGCCAGAGCCTTGGTTAATTCTGTTTTACCCACACCTGTTGGACCAAGAAATAAGAAAGAGCCAATAGGACGACTAGGATCCTGCAGCCCAGCACGTGAACGTCGTACGGAATCAGCAACCGCTTCAATTGCTTCTTTTTGGCCAATGACTCGCCGTTCAAGCTCCCTTTCCATGTGAAGCAATTTCTCGCGCTCACCTTCAAGCATCTTGGTAACAGGGATACCAGTCCACCGCGACACTACTGCAGCAATATCTTCGGGCGTCACCTCTTCCGCAACCATTCCCGCAGCTCCATCGCTTTTTTCCGAATCTTTAATGCGGCGCTCTAACTCTGGAATAACTTGATGCTGCAATTGCCCTGCTTTTTCGTACTCGCTACGGCGCAGACATTGATCTAAATCCGAACGGGCATGGTCCAACTCTTCTTTGATTTTAGTTGAGTCGGCGAGTTTCGCTTTCTCAGCCTTCCATCGTCCGGCGAGAGCAAAGGCTTCAGCCTCAAACTGTTTCAATTCATCTTGAAGTTTCTTTAGACGGTCTTTTGAAGCATCGTCTTTTTCTTTCTTCAGTGCTTCACGTTCAATTTTTAGCTGAATAATTCGCCTATCTAACTCATCAAGCTTTTCGGGTTTGGAGTCTACTTGCATTCTCAATCGACTGGAGGACTCGTCCACAAGGTCAATTGCCTTATCTGGCAAAAACCTATCAGTTATATAACGGTTGGATAATGCCGCCGCAGAAACCAAGGCACCATCTGATATTCTAACGCCATGATGTAATTCATACTTCTCCTTGATACCACGCAATATCGAAACACTGTCCTCTACCGATGGCTCACTGACAAATACAGGCTGGTACCGGCGCGCTAGCGCTGCATCTTTCTCAACGTATTTTCGGTACTCATTCAGAGTCGTCGCACCAACGCAGTGCAATTCACCACGGGCTAGCGCTGGTTTCAAAAGATTAGAAGCGTCCATAGACCCTTGGGCCGAACCTGCTCCAACCAATGTATGCATTTCGTCGATAAACAAAATAATTTGTCCAGCTGCCTCTGTTACATCTCTGAGAACAGCTTTTAAGCGCTCTTCAAATTCACCACGGAATTTGGCCCCCGCTATCAGAGCTCCCAAATCTAACGTGAGAAGCCGCTTGTCTCGCAGGCTTTCTGGCACGTCACCATTCACAATACGCAGTGCCAGTCCTTCGATAATTGCAGTTTTACCAACACCCGGCTCACCTATAAGAACAGGGTTATTTTTTGTTCGGCGTGAGAGTACCTGAATAGTACGGCGTATTTCCTCATCACGACCGATTACAGGATCTAACTTCCCGTCGCGCGCCTTAAGTGTCAGGTCAAGCGTATATTTCTTCAGTGCATCATATTGATCTTCAGCACTAGCACTATCAGCCGTCCGGCCCTTACGCAGATCACGAATCGCAACACCCAATGTGATTGGCGTGACACCCGCTCGTTTCAGAATTTGGCTAGTTGAGCCTACCCTGGTGGTAGACAAAGCCAGCATCAAATATTCCGCTGTTACAAACGAATCGCCAGATTTCTCCGCTGCTTGAAGAGCTTGGTCAAGAACGCGCGACAAGTCTTGAGAAAAGTACATCTGGGCTGAAGAGCCCTCAACCTTGGGAAGTTTTGCAAGCTCGGCCTCTGTCTCCCTTAACGCACCAACTGCGTCGCCATTAGCTGCGCCTATCAACTGAGCACTCAAGCCTTCTTTATCATCAAGCAAGGCCTTAAGAAGATGCTCCGAATTTATCTTCTGGTGATTTTCGCGCAAAGCTATTGTTTGAGCCGCTTGTAAAAAGCCCTTGGCGCGGTCTGTGAATTTATCAAGATTCATCTCGGCCCTCGTTATCGAACGAAATATCCTGGCCTACAGCAGCAGTTAGGATATTCTCTTTATGAACGATACCTAAGATATTGGGAGAGCAACCCCTTTCCGCAAGGGGGCCTTGGGGCTAATCAGAGCCTATCAACCACCAGAGATAAAAAAATCGGTTTTGATTGCTATAGTAATCTGTACTTCTGGCGATAAATTTATTATCGCCGAACTATTCGTTTACATTAGCGCCAGTAGGGGGTTTATCATTGCGACTTCGGCGACGACGGGCTGGAGCCCTTGTCCGGCTCGTTTCATCACCTTCCTGAGAGCCTTGGCCCTTATCAGCTCCAACGGATGGCATTTGCCCAAATATCCCGGACGGTAAACCTATATCTGCACCAGCTACTTGCTTCTCGGAAGAACTGGACTGAGGCTGCGCGCTCTGAGATTGAGCCGTTTGGCCCGCAGCCTGACTCGAGTAAGAAGCGTCAGCTGAAGAACCCGCCGAGCTAGTGCTCTGGGCACTACTATGGCCATTACCCTGACTATGTTTCTGATTGTGTCCACCACCATCTTCATGTTGGGAGCGGCGTCCACCCTGGCCTTGCTGCTCAATCCTAGCGTTAACAACACGATAATAATGGTCTGCATGTTGGAAATAATTTTCGGCTAAGCCGCGGTCGCCAGCAGCAGCTGCATCACGAGCCATTACCAAATACTTGTCCAAAAGTTGCTGGGAATTTCCGCGAATACGGTTGTTGTTCCCACCGCCGTCATAATTTGAATTACGACCTCCTTGAGAACGCGGCTTACCAGCTGCACGACCGCGTTGACGGCCCTTCATGTTGTTTTGTTTGTTCATTCAAAAATTGAACCTTCTGAACGCAATCCCTTTGAGAAACAACTGTTCCCTGAGGGCGGTGCAGCATAACCACTGCGACAGCACTGCTTGTTTTGGGGTTTGCTCATAAAGCGGTAACCAGACCGCTTCTCAATAGCGAAAGCCACGGCGTCGTGGTTAGTGACCTTGCCTCTATCAATAGGCAATTCAGTATAGGCCCTCGCCCTAACAACTCAATGTTATTCAGCTTGGAGAAATTTTCCAACATCTTTTTTACTTATTATGCCGAGTTTTGCACCTAAGTCAGATTGGGCGGGCCACAATACAGCGCATGACCTGCGCTAGGTCCCTCTTCTCTGCTTCTACCGCGAACCCAGCCATGGGCAGCAGCCTCCTCACCGACGGGGCCTGTTCTGACCCGATCTCAATAATTATGCGTCCGCTAGGCTTTGTAACACGCCGCGCAGACGGAAACATCTCACGATATGCTCTCAATCCATCCACTCCAGCATATATTGCTATTGGCGGATCGAAGTCGGCGACCTCAGCTTCTAAGCTAGATCGCTCACATTCGGCAATATAGGGCGGATTACTCACTACAATATCAAACATTTCTGTCAATCCATCTGCCCAATTTCCCGTCACAAATTTGGCCCTATGAGCGAATCCGAGATTTTCAGCATTCTCAGCCGCAACCATCATAGCGCCTTCACTGATATCCACACCAAGACCTTTAGCAGCCGGCCACTCACTCAAAATAGAAAGCAAAATACAACCAGTCCCAGTTCCCAGATCCAATACACTTACTGGTGCTCCATTGAAATATGGCTTTAGTTCAAGGGCTGCCGACACAAGTGTCTCAGTGTCCGGGCGGGGATCCAATGTTTCCGGGGAGAGCTCAAATTCAAGTCCCCAAAAATCTCTCACCCCAACGATTCGCGAAACAGGCTCATGAGCTAGACGACGACCAGCTAATTTGTCGGCAGCCCTTTTAATCGTTATATCTACAGTATCTTCGTATTGAGCAAATAAACAGTCAGCCTCTAATCCCATAACGTGAGCAACAAGAACGCGCGCATCAAGACGTGGACTATCTAATCCTGCTGATTCAAATTTGGTTGTGAATTCCCTGACGATACTGCCAATAGTAGGTGATGGGTCTTTACTCGATTGACGCATTTAATTCATTGCAGCCATTTTCGCTGCCTGATCTTCAGTAGTAAGAGCGTCAATTAATTCATCCACACCTACTCCATTCATAATCTCATCAAGTGAGTAGAGTGTTAAATTTATGCGATGTTCTGTCACTCGCGACTGTGGAAAATTATAAGTACGTATACGCTCAGAACGGTCCCCAGAGCCAACCTGGCTTCTCCTTTCGGCAGCGCGCTTAGAGCTCATCTCCTGCCTCTGCGAATCATAAAGCTTAGTCATCAGCATTTTCATCGCTTTAGCACGATTCTTGTGCTGGGATTTTTCATCCTGACACTGCACAACAATACCACTAGGTGCATGAGTAATACGCACCGCGCTATCTGTTTTGTTAACATGTTGACCACCAGCACCCTGAGCCCGGTAAGTATCCACTCTTAGATCTTCGGTGTTGATATGAACATCCACTTCTTCGGCTTCAGGCATTACAGCTACTGTTGCTGCCGAAGTATGAATGCGACCACTAGCCTCTGTATCTGGCACACGTTGGACACGGTGAACCCCAGACTCATACTTAAGTCTCGCAAAAACGTTGCGACCAGTGATGCTGGCTACAGCTTCCTTGAACCCACCGAGACCGGTTTCGTTGACATCCATAACTTCAAATTTCCAGCCCTTTCGGCTAGCGTAACGTTCGTACATCCGAAAGAGACTAGCCGCGAACAATGCAGCCTCCTCCCCACCGGTTCCTGCACGAACCTCAAGAATTGCGTTCTTCGAATCTGCCTCATCCTTGGGAATTAGCGCGATACGGACCTTTTCTTCTTGTTCTCCAGCACGCCTCCCCAGTTCACGCACCTCCTCCTCCGCAAGCGCTCGCATCTCTGTATCGCTAACCTCCAGCAAAGCTTCGGCGTCTACAAGCTCCTGGCGGATTTTTTGCAAAGTTTGAATCTCTTGTACGATAGGTTCCAGCTCAGAAAACTCCCGACCTAGCTGAGCAAGCTTACCACCGCTGCCAGCCTCATTCATGAGCATCTGCAGCTCGTCATACCGTCTAAGTAATTTACTTAAGTTTTCGTCAAAATTCATTTTAAAAAACTGAAGTGCTGGACAAGATCAGCCTGTTTGACAACTTGCTGATCGCCGGATTGCAAGTTGCGCACCACCACACTCTCATTCTTTACCTCGTCGCTCCCGACCACTATTGCTACGGCAGCTTTGATTTTGTCAGCACGTTTCATCCTTTTGCCAACATTACCGCTATAGCCTATGTCCACGATATATCCAGCCTTGCGCAAAGTATTCGCTAGTGACTGCACAAGTAATTCTTGATCATTACTCATTGGTATCGCAGCAATTATGCGCCGTGGTTCCATTTCGCTAGGCAGCAGCATCGCCAGCCGCTCGATACCCGCAGCCCAGCCAATACCCGGGGTGGGAGGTCCACCCATATGCTCTATCAGAGAATCATACCGCCCACCGGCAAGCACAGTGCCCTGTGCGCCAATTGCATCAGTCGTGAATTCGAAGGCAGTATGACCGTAATAGTCTAAGCCACGCACAAGGCTAGAATTGATTAAAAAGGATATACCCCTATGGGCCAGCCCCTCACGCACTGCTGCAAAAAATTCTTGCGACTCTTTACTCAAGTAATCACTTAGATCCGGAGCATCAATCAGCACTTTGCGGTCGTCCGGATCCTTTGAATCTAAAATCCTTAGTGGATTGCGAGATAGGCGTTCTTGGCTCTCGGTCGATAAATTGTCTTTTCTAGTCGACAAATACTCAAAAAGCGCATCCCTATAAAATGCTCGGGTCTCTGAATCTCCTAATGAATTAATTTCAAGAGTCACGTTACCTTGTAAATTCAAATCCGCCAGAATATGGCTAGCTAGTGAAATAACTTCGATATCGGCTTGGGGCCCAGCCACACCGATTAGTTCTACACCAATCTGATGAAACTGACGCTGGCGACCCTTTTGAGGTCGCTCGTGACGAAACATCGGGCCACGGTAAAATATTTTGAGCGGGGTTTGCTGCGCAAGGCCACCTGAAATAAAAGCGCGCGCAATACCAGCGGTACCCTCTGGGCGTAAAGTTATACTCTCTCCACCCTTTGTCTCGAAGGTGTACATCTCTTTAGTTACAACATCAGACGTCTCGCCAAGGGTTCGGGAAAACACATCAGTAAATTCAAATATCGGCGTCGCAATTTCGCGAAAGCCAAAGCGCTCAGCTACCCCCAAGGACACCGACTCAATGAGTCGATGTTTAGCAGTCTCTTCAAATAGTAGATCATGAGTGCCCCTTACGGGCTGAAGTTTAGACACGAAAGCGTTCCATGTTCAGACAAAAGAGTGCAGCAAAAATATTGCTATTCGGCGGCGTGAGTTTGGGAGGTCGTTAAAGCTCTGGTTTTTGCATGCTCAATTTCTTCAGCTTTCTGCTCAACCATCTTGACGATGTGATCCAACTTATCTTCATCGTTGATATTATGATCTGCTACTCCATTTAAATATACTTTATGGCTACCACTACCACCACCGGTAATTCCCACATCTGTTTCACGTGCCTCACCCGGGCCATTGACCACACAACCAATGATAGAAAGCGATACCGGCGTTGAAATATGAGCCAGTCGCTCCTCGAGGATTTGAACGGTTTTAATAACATCGAAACCCTGACGTGCGCAGCTTGGACATGACACCACTCTTACGCCACGATGGCGCAAGTCAAGCGACTTTAAAATATCAAAACCCACCTTCACTTCCTCGACTGGCTCAGCCGATAAAGAAACACGAATCGTATCGCCTATCCCTGCCCACAGTAGTGAACCAATTCCAATGGAAGACTTAACTGTACCCACGCGGAGCCCGCCAGCTTCAGTAACGCCAAGATGCAATGGGTGGTCACAGGAGTCAGCCAATTGCTGATACGCCGCGACAGCAAGAAAGACGTCAGATGCCTTCACACTGATTTTGAATTCGTGAAAATCGTTGTCTTCAAGTATTTTGGCGTGGTCAAGCGCGCTTTCAACCATAGCTTCTGGGCAAGGCTCACCGTAACGTTCTAATAGATGCCGCTCGAGACTACCTGCGTTGACGCCAATACGCATAGAGCAATTGAAGTCCTTTGCAGCTCGCACAACATCTTTGACTCTTTGGGCCGACCCTATATTGCCCGGATTAATTCTTAGGCACGCCGCGCCGGACTTTGCAGCCTCAATAGCCCGCTTATAGTGAAAATGTATGTCGGCGACAATCGGTACTGAAACCTGCGGGACAATATCCTTCAAAGCTGCCGTTGATTCCTCGTCCGGGCAAGAAACTCGAACGATATCCACGCCTGCTTTTTCTGATACCTTGATCTGAGCCACGGTACCCTCGACATCGCTTGTCAGGGTGTTTGTCATAGTTTGCACGGAGATTGGTGCACCGCCACCTACCGGCACTTTACCAACATGGATTTGTCGCGATTTGCGGCGCAAAATGTCTCGATATGGACGCAGGCTCATGATGCCCTCGATTTAGGGGTTTTAGCGTCGTACACACTAACCACCTTGACTACGCGGCTTATACCTCAAATTCTTAGCCAGGCCAAAGGGTGAACCGGCCGCTTCCGGAAATTCATGTCCATCTATAAGAAAATCCAGCCACTGATCTGCAGGTCTATGGGGGTGGTTGGAATTCATAAGAATATTCACACTATTTTCCGCACCAACCGGCATAAGTTTATTACTGCCCAAAAGTGGGGCCAGGCGACTAGGCACCTCCTGTATCAGCTCAACAGCACCACGTTCGGATGCAGCTATCGCATACCAAGCCCCATATATAGCCATTCCAACAACAATGGCGAACAGAACTAAGGCGCTGGATGGAACGCCAGATTCTATCATCGGGATAGGAAAGTCGAAACTTACCACGCGTCGCATACCCGAATTTTCTTCTTTATAACGTCGTATAACCTCATCACCATCTAACCCTAAATACTCGGCATAAGATCGAATAAAACCCAATGCATAGGCTTGCCCAGGAAGTTCTTCGTACCGACCACCCTCAATGGCATGCAGGTAATTAAAACGAATACGCAAGACTTCAGCGATTTGCTGCAGATCCTTTCCTGTGCGTTTGCGCGTTGTGCAAAGTAATGCCCCAACATCAGAGGGTTCAGCATCGGATTCAGCGCCACTGACAGTGAATTTAGCATCATTCGATTTGACAATATCAGCCATCTCTTCTGGAGCGTCTTGCTTGCTTTTAATGGACTTAGCCATGACTGCTTAAAAATCTCCACATAGGCCACTTACATAGGTTAAATACTTACCTAAAGCATTACTGTATAATAAGAAATCTGATGAAATTTACAGATAATAAACGACGATTAAAAGAGCCACACTATGCAAATTAGTCTCTAAAACAGCGTTTAACCCAGTAAAATGTTTCTATCTCGAACGAAAGCTCGCAATCGCTCACGAACTGAGGCCTCCGTGCTATTTAGAAGCTGCGCCACAAATGGTTCTATTTCAGACAACCGGACCCCGCGTATCATTGCGCGAACGGGCCCAACGCCTGAGGCCGACATAGACAATGTCCGGTAACCCAGAGCAATTAACACCAGAGCATCAAGTGGCTGTCCAGCCATCTCTCCACATACAGACACATCAACACCGGACTCTTCACACTCTTCAACAACCATGCGAAGAATGCGCAACGCTGCAGGCGACAAGGCATCATATCGGCTGGCAACACGAGTATTGCCTCTATCAGCTGCAAAAATAAACTGCAACAAGTCGTTGGTGCCAACGGATATGAAATCCACTCGCTTTAACAGCTTATCTAATTGCCAGAGGAGTGAGGGAACCTCGAGCATTGTGCCCACTTTAACACTTGCTGGCATTTCTTCATGCCGATCAGCGTGACACTCCAACTCTATATCTAATAAACGGCGAGCAGCGTCAAATTCTGCTACCGATGCAATCATGGGAAACATAACACGCAAATTTTGGCCAGCTGCAGAGCGAATTAAGGCGCGTAACTGCTGACGCAACAACGCCGGCCGGTCTAAGGTTAGACGAATCGACCGCCATCCCAGCGCAGGATTATCCTCTGGCATATTCGCCGAAGCAGCAGCAATCTTATCGCCCCCTACATCCAAAGTGCGAAACGTCACGGATTTACCCGCCGCTTTGGCAAATACTTGCGCATAAAAGGATTGTTGGGTGCCAACATCAGGAAAGGATGGCAACGAAAGGAATGGCATTTCTGTACGATACAAACCTATTCCGTCTGCGTTGGTCTCAAAAAGGTTTTGCATATCGATCAAAAACCCTGCGTTGAGGCAAAGCGAAATGGCAATCCCATCTTCAGTAACAGCAGGTAATTCTCTGATAGCCGCATATGCAGCAACCTGTTGGGCATGAGCCTCAACAGTGCTGGAATAAAGATCAAGGAGTTCATCAGCCGGACGCAATATCACTTGGCCTACATTTGCGTCCAAAACAATTTGGTCGAAAGCATCGATACGACTATGCGCACCCTTCACTTGAGCTACAACCGGTATATCTAAAGTTTTAGCCACCACAGTTGCATGCATGGTCGGCGACCCCTCCTCCATGACCAAACCCTTTAGCTTCATTGTATCGTACTCAAGGAGTTCCGTTGGACCTAAGGAACGGCAAACAAGAATAGCGTTCTCCGGAAGTTCGGGGCTTAGGCTGCCACCGTTTAGAATATTCAATAGGCGATTAGAGAGATCGTCGAGATCTTGAAGCCTTTCGCGAAAAATAGGGTCGCTTAGCTGTTGCATGCGGATACTCGTATCATCATGCGCCTTTTGAACTGCAGCTTCCGTTGTCAAACCCGATGCTATAGCCTCGGAAATACGGTTGATCCACCCACGGTCATCCGCAAACATTCGGTACACTTCAAGAATATCCCCAAAGCCAGCTGCCTCTCCACGAGCACCGCCAATTAGGGTGTCCACTTCCTTGCGCAAGGTATTTAAAGCTTTATGGAGTCTTGCTAGCTCTGCCTTAGGGTCATCACTCACGAGCCTCCCTATACGCACGTGCGGTTTGTGCATTACTGCAACACCAATTCCTACGCCAGGATTAAGAGTGACACCCGTAAGACGCACGGGCAAAAGCGCGTTACCTTCAGCCTGAAATAACTCCTCACGCTTCACCACTTGCGCTGCAGCCATTAGCTCAGCAATGACCATAGCGACAGTTTCTAACGTCTCTAATTCCCAGTCATTGAACGGCCTATCTTCACGTGTCTGCACTACGAGCACACCAACCACACGGCCTGCCTGTATCATCGGCACAGCCATCAACGAACGAAAAAAATCCTCGCCAGTCTCCGGGCGGTAAACGAATAAAGGGTGTGACCAGGCGTCGGCTAGTGCCAAGGCTCTTGCATGTGCAGCCACTTCTCCCACTAGACCTTCGCCAACGCGCAGACGGGTTAAATGAACCGCTCGCTGTGACAAACCATAAGTTGCGAATAGTTCAAGAACTTCGCCAGCCCGCATTACGTAACACGAGCACACATCAGCTTTGAGATCTTTCGCGATGAGCTTTACGACTTTGTCTAGACGTCCTTGAACTTCCCCTCCACCAGCCATTACATCACGTAAACGCGACAACATACGTCTAAGGTCACCGCCGCTGAAAGTTGTCACGTTAGAATGCTCACTGGGCTGTTCGGAGCATTAGGGCCGCAGTTGCCTGTTGGAGCAACTCATTGATAATGTGTGAGACAGGCTCTTCACGCTTTACCATGCCAACACTTTGGCCAGCCATGAGAGAACCAAATTCAACATCACCATCAATAACGGCACGGCGTAATGCTCCAGCCCAAAAATGCTCTATCTCAAGCTGTGCAGACTGCTGATCCAATTCACCATTAGCAAATTGTATCGCAACACGACTCTGCGTATTCATAAATTCTTCTGTTCCCTTATTAATCAGCGCACGCACTGGAATAACTGGAAATTTTTTATCTAGTTGTATAGTCGGCATAGCATCGCGTGCTGAGGCACGGATAAAGGCCTGTTTGAATTTAGGGTGTGCGATACATTCGCTAGCACAAACAAAACGCGTGCCCATTTGAACACCTGCAGCACCCATTTCAAGAAACGATGCAATAGCCTCACCGCGACCTATACCGCCCGCCACAAATACCGGCACCTCACGAATTTCAGGAAGGATTTCTTGTGCCAAGACTGACGTCGATACTGGGCCTATATGACCACCCGCCTCCGACCCTTCGATTATAATCGCATCCGCGCCATTTCTAATTAGACGTTTCGCTATTACGAGCGCTGGTGCAAAACATACCACTTTTGAGAATTCTTTTGCCTTCCTGATAGCCTCTCTAGACGGAACACCGCCAGCGAACACCACATGCGTCGCATTGTTCACTCCACAAACATCGATAAGGGCAAGAAGCTGCGGGTGCATTGTTATCAGGTTAACGCCGAACGGTCGGCTGGTGAGAGCCAGCGTCGCTTTAATCTCCGCGTCCAAAAGTTCGGGCGTCATTGAACCACAGGCAATAACCCCAAAACCACCAGCGTTAGAGATTGCTGAAACCAGATTCCTTTCAGAAATCCATGTCATTGCACCGCCAAGTATAGCGATGGGGCATCCGAAAAATTCGGTCCCACGCAACCACAGCTCTGACAGACTAGGCGACACATTCAACGTAGCTAACGGCAAACCTTGCTTTTCAGGGACTGCATCAGACATATACGCTTCCTCTCTAAGGCACCTTTAAGCAGAATCCAGGCCGTAGGCCGTGTGCAATGCGCGCAGAGCGAGCTCCTTGTAGCTCTCGCTAATTAGGACACTCACCTTGATCTCTGAAGTAGAAATAATGTGAATATTGATGTTTTTATCTGCGAGTGCTGTAAACATCGTTTGTGCAACACCTGCGTGACTGCGCATCCCAACCCCAATTACCGAAACCTTTATCACACTTCTGTCAGAGTTAATCGAACGGTAGGGAATTTTCATATTATCTTTTACAACTTTCAGAGCTCGGTCCAACTCTGCCCGCCCAGTAGTAAAAGTGATATCGGTCGTGCCATCTTCAGAAGCATTCTGTACAATCATATCGACATTGATATTCGCATCCGCCAGTGGTCCAAAAATACCTGCAGCAACACCAGGCTGATCTTCAACACCTAAAATCGTAACCTTTGCCTCGTCATGGCTGTAGGCGATACCACTTACAAGTTCTTTTTCCACAATTTCGTCCTCATCACATACCAGAGTACCTGGAGCATCGGAAAAACTCGAAAGTACCTGAACACGTAAACGATGCTTCATTGCCATTTCAACGGACCGTGTCTGAAGTACTTTTGCGCCCAGAGATGCCATTTCTAGAATCTCTTCATAAGTAATTTTATTAAGTTTCTTCGCATTCGGAACAATGCGCGGATCGGCAGTATAGATGCCTTCTACATCAGTAAAGATATCACATCGATCGGCATTGATAGCTGCAGCCAAGGCAACAGCTGTGGTATCCGAACCGCCACGCCCCAGAGTCGTTATACGGTTATCTGGACCAATTCCTTGAA
Organism: Fidelibacterota bacterium; assembly: GCA_002712165.1. Taxonomy (GTDB): domain Bacteria; phylum Pseudomonadota; class Alphaproteobacteria; order Rhodospirillales; family Rhodospirillaceae; genus UBA11612. The sequence continues at coordinate 5,871 of PASS01000075.1, read as the reverse complement.
AGCCCGCTACAACTGCGACTTGTCCCTGTTTAATTAGGGGAACTAAGCTCTCGCTGTTGATTTTCAAAATCCGGGCTTTGCCGTGCACACCGTCAGTAATCACTGGAATTTGCCAGCCACTCCAGGAACGAGCGTCAATGCCTAGCTCCTGCAGAGCTAAAGACAAAAGTCCCGACGTAACCTGCTCGCCTGTGGACACAATCGTGTCGTATTCACGGGCATCACTCATATTTGTCACATTAGAGCAATACTCGACAAGCTTATTGGTCACTCCCGACATAGCGGACACAACAGCAACCACCTCACTGCCGCGCTCGACCTCCGCCTTGACGCGCAGCGCTACACTTTTGATACGATCAATATCACTGACCGACGTTCCGCCAAATTTTTGCACAATTCGCGCCATGTGAGCGCCTCTGCACCTTTTGCATCTGTTACATTCCCACCGTATCTGAGGTCTCAGAATCTTTGACGTACCAACATATACAACTGGCCGGGGCCTCAAAGGCCTTGGCCATCCGTCACTTAGCTACGTCTGGAGATCCGGACACTACGGGCGCGTATAGATAACCAAAGCCCTAGCCTCGAACAAGGCCTAGCCCCCATTTGAACTAAGTAATTTAGCGCTTTATATCGTTGTATTTGCGACCGCGGAGCCATCAACTATAGTTGATCTAACCCTAAAACAAGGAAGAGCAATGGTCATCGCTTCAACAGCCTCTCCTGAGGAAATCAAGAAATTTGAGAGCATAGCTGACTCCTGGTGGGACCCGAACGGACCATTCCGGCCATTGCACAAATTTAACCCAGCACGTATTCGGTATATGCGGGACCGTCTAGCACACCATTTTGACCGCAATATCAAAGAGTCTTCGCCTTTTGAGGGGCTTTCACTACTCGATATCGGTTGTGGCGGAGGCCTAATAACTGAACCCATGACCCGCTTAGGTTTCGATGTAACTGGCATAGACGCGGCGGAGAAAAATGTAGCAGTCGCTGACATACATGCCACACGATCGAACCTCGATATTGATTACACAACTGCAACGCCCGAGGATCTTTTAAATCAAAAGCAGCGCTTCGATGTTGTTCTGACATTAGAGGTCGTCGAACACGTTGCCGATTTAAATACTTTCCTTGATTCCGCTAGTGCACTTCTGGCACCAAACGGAGCACTAATCGCTGCAACTCTAAATCGCACTTTCAAATCTTTGGCTCTAGCAAAAATTGGTGCTGAATACATATTACGTTGGCTTCCACCAGGCACACATGACTGGCGCAAATTTGTTAAACCCAGTGAATTATCAAAGGGCCTCAGGCAAGGTGGCCTAACGGTAACCAACATGTCGGGCCTAACCTATAGCCTGATGACTGATACTTGGTTGACCAGCCGAGACCTAGATGTGAACTACATTGTCTTCGCAACAAAGAACACTTAAGCAATACACAAAAGAGCTTAAGTCTGAAAATTTCATGAATCGGTTCGCCGTGCGTTAGGGATCGAGTAGACCTCAATACCCTCATCTATTAATTCTTGCGCCTCATTTGGCGTTGCATCGCCATAAATGCCGCGTGACTCTGATTCTCCATAATGAATGCGACGAGCCTCTTCTGGAAACTCTTTACCCACATGATCGAAGTTCTTTTCGATAGCCTGACGCAATTCAGTAAAAGCCTCAGTCGCCTTTTCCATTGCCACTGCAAGATCTTTGTTTTTAGAAGACGGCTCAGAAAGTTTACCTTTGGATGTAGACTTTGCTATTCGCGGAGCCATAGGCGCTTTTTGTACCTTCTTGCTTCCACAAACTGGACAAGGCACCTGCCCGGCCTTGATGAGCTTTTCCACAGCTTCGCTGTTGCGGAACCAGGACTCAAAGCGATGGTCTTTTGGGCAACTAAGATCGTAGAGAATCATAAATTTGGCACCCTATTTCATGTAATTCATCTAAGACTTTTGCACATAAATTTCAAGAATTTGTGACCAAAGTATTAAGCTAGACATCCTGGCTTATGCCTAAAATTGGACGTTAAGGCTAAGCGAAGGTATGCGTGAACGAGCCTCAGCAACCTCATTTGAGTCAATGACAGCTGAAATAAAGCCAGGCTTTTCGCCTGCGTCGGCCAGCACTTTCCCCCAAGGATTAACAATCAGTGCATGTCCGTAAGTCTCACGCGTGCCATGACTTCCGCTCTGAGCGGGAGCAAAAACAAAGCAGCCTGTCTCAATCGCCCGAGCCCGCATTAGTACGTGCCAGTGGGCCTCTCCGGTAATCTTCGTGAAGGCCGATGGCACCGTCAGAAAATGTGCGCCTGATCGCGCTAGGTGACGATAAAGACTTGGGAAACGTACATCGTAACAGATGGTAAGCCCCAATCGTCCCCAGGGAAGATCTACCCATGCAGGCAATGAACCCGCTCGAAAGGTCTTACTTTCCGCGTAACGCTCGCCAGCACCCAAATCAACGTCGAACATATGAATCTTGTCATAGGTAGCCTTTACTATTCCATTTGGACTCAGAACATAGGTTCGATTAGCGACTTTCCCACCGGGCAACAACACGCTCAAGCTACCGCAGTGGAGCCATATACCAAGCTCTTTAGCCAGCACGCACAAATGTTTGAGACCTTGATGCGAATCCTCTGGCATCGCCTTAGAAACAATATTCTTTTGCCCCCACTCCATCATCAGAAGATTCTCTGGCATCAGCACAATATCCGCACCAGCCGCGGCAGCTTGCCGTGTCAAACTGGTCACCACATCAATGTTTGCAACCATATCATTAGATGCATTCAACTGCAGGCACGCCGCGGTGAAGGAAGGTGCTTTTGTCTGCTGGTTCATCTGCTAGCTATCCTTATCATCAGCAGGGAATCAAGCTTGCCCTTGGCGTCCAGTTTAAAAAGATCATCGCACCCAGCGACATGATACTCACCTATAAATATTTGTGGCACGGTCTGTAAACCGCCAGTTCGGGCCACCATCTCATCCATAAGCGTTTTGCTAGTAGTCACATCAATCTCTGTAAACACAGCCTTTTTCTGACTCAAAAGACTCTTTGCCCTATGACAGTAGTCGCAAAATGGCGAGGTATAAATTTCAATTTTAGTCATAACGCACCAGGCTTGTTAAATATGGTCGACTAAGCAAAATACACACGACGAGTCGGACCCTTTATAGACGAGAATGGATACCTGTGGCCATTACCCGTATTATTCTGCTAACGGGAGAAACGGAATCACCGATCTTATCGGGCGTACTACTTCGATATAATCAATCGCTAGATATAGTCATTGCGCACGATCAGGCGGACTTGACGCGGGCTGCGAACAAAATCGACGGAGGTACACGACTCCTGTCATTTTGCACCTCCGTGATTGTCCCAAGTTCTCTGCTGAAAGATCTACCAGGTCCAGCCTATAACTTTCATCCTGGTCCACCAGAACGTCCGGGGCGTTATCCCAGCGTTTTCGCACTTTTCGACGAGGCAATACGTTTTGGCATTACAGTCCATGAAATGGCACCATCCGTAGATTCAGGATCCATAGTAGATACAGAATGGTTTGAAATTCCTAAGGACTGCGACCTAACCAAGCTCGAAAGCCAAACCCTGACACGCCTAATCAAAGCGTTCCATCGTCTCGCACCTTATTTGGCAGCTTTCTCACAGCCTCTCCCCCACCTGGAAGTCTCCTGGCAAGGCCGCAAGACAGGGAAATCGGATTGCGACGTCTTATGTCGCATAACCCCTAACATGAGCGCCAATGATGTCAGAAGACGGCTGCGTGCCTGTGGGACACATATTTCAATGGCCTAGGCTAGCCAGTAGCAACAAGACAGGCTTCTATGAAGCCCCATGTTGCGACTTAAATTCCCATTACGGATTATGCTTACTTCAAGGGACACGATGAAAATGCAATAAAGTGGATATGAACGATAGCATGCAAGTATTTGACCGGGTTTTAGTTCGCAAACGACGTGAGCGGGCCGCTAAAACCCTTCCAGAGGCTGATTTTCTCTTGCGAGAGTCCGCCGGCAGGCTGGCCGATCGCCTACTTGACGTTGCCCGCACATTCACTCTGGCCCTAGACCTCGGTTGTCACACTGGACAGTTGGCCGCACCCATCAAGTTGTCTAAAAAAGTCGAAACTTTGTTCCAGGCGGATTTCTCACCGGCCATGGCCACAGCTGCTAACAAATCTAGCCTAATACCGACTTTCTGTGCCGATGAAGAGTTTTTGCCAATTAAAAACGGTGGCCTCGACCTCATACTCAGTAATTTATCTCTACATTGGGTCAACGACTTACCCGGCGCACTTGCACAAATCTGCCGCAGTTTAAAGCCTGATGGGCTCTTCTTGGCTACAATATTTGGTGGTGAAACCTTAAAAGAGCTCCGCACCGTACTTATGGAATCTGAGGAGGAAACTATAGGGGGAATCGCGCCACGTGTCTCACCATTCATTGATGTCCGTGATTCTGGCAACTTACTAAGTCGAGCCGGGTTTTCTTTACCAGTAGTAGACACTGAAAATATCGAAGTAACCTACGAGAATATATTTAAACTAATGGCTGATTTGCGCGCTATGGCTGAAACTAATGCCATTCTACAACGCAGCAGAATCCCTATTCGCCGATCGACCCTTATGCGGGCAGCGGAGCTATACCAAGAGAAATTTTCTGACCATCGCGGGCGCATAATCGCAACCTTTCAAATCGTCAATCTAACCGCTTGGTCACCACATGAATCACAGCAAAAACCCATGCGACCGGGAACTGCTAAAACTACACTGGCTGAAGCATTAAGTACTGAAGAAATCATTCTGAACGATAAAACACCTTTTTCTAAAAAAATTACAACAACATGAAATTTACCTCACAGCTCATCGAAGGCGTGCTAATTAAGCGATACAAACGCTTTCTGACTGACGTAAAGTTGGTAAACGGCAAAATAGTAGTTGCCCATTGCGCTAATCCCGGCTCGATGCTGTCTGTCAATACGCCGGGCTCGCGAGTCTGGCTTTCACCTGCACAAAATCCAATGAGGAAACTCAAATTCACTTGGGAGATTATAGAGGTGAATGGCCATCTAGTTGGCGTCAACACAGCCCATCCTAACAAAATCATTGCTGATGCTATTAACGATGGGAAAATCGAAGAATTGAAAGGTTACAAGTCTCTTAAGCGAGAACAAAAATACGGCAAGAATTCCCGTATCGATATTCTGTTAACCAATGAGAATCAGCCACCCTGTTATGTCGAAGTCAAAAACGTAACTATGAAGCGCGGTGGCCCGAACGATCCAGCAGAATTTCCCGACTCGGTGACTACTCGCGGTGCTAAGCATCTCGTGGAAATGGCCGATATGGTCAAAAAGGGCGCTCGTGCAGTCATGGTTTACTTGGTCCAACGCAGCGACTGTGCTTCCTTCTCTATCGCCGCCGATATCGACCCAGCCTATGCAAAAGGGCTTAAATCTGCCCTGGCAGAGGGTGTCGAGGCCATTTGCTATAGTTGTGAGGTCAGTCCGAATGGAGTAACCATCGCTAAGCCGTTGATATTGGCTTTACCAAATTGATGCATATATCCCTAAAATTGCCACGCTGTTAAGTTAACCGTCCACAAACCATAGCCTTAGATGAATCTTACAATGCGCGAAGACGCCCTTAAACGCCCAGATGGTGTTGAAATTCATGGTCCAAAGGCCTTTGCTGCTATGCGCGTGTCTGGTCGTTTGACTGCTGCAATGCTTGACTTCATCACACCGTACATAAAACCGGGCATAACCACCGGCGAAATCGACAGGCTTTGCCACGAATTTCACGAAAGCCACAATGCTATACCGGGCCCGCTAAACTACCGCGGCTACCCTA
>PASS01000074.1 GCA_002712165.1 Fidelibacterota bacterium | reverse complement strand
TGGCGTGTCTGAAGTGATAATAGATTAGCAGCTTCTTCGTTCAAATCCGCATTAACCAGTTGGGATGCCCCACCCTTCAAAGTATTGATCAGGTTGGAGGTGAAGTCCTGACGAATCGATAATAAGGACGAAGCACTACCGAAAGTTTGTGCAGACTGACGAACCGTCACAAGCGCGGAGTCGATAGCCCGTATAGCAGCGTTGATGCCAGTAACCGCCGCAACGCCGGTTTGTCCCCAAACGTTTGTATTGCCGACCGCGCCAGTTGCCAACGCCGATGTAGCGACCATTCTCGTGAAGTCGGCACTAGTGACGCCACTAACCACTAGTTGGTTTACTGCACTCGCTTCTGCGCTATCATTGAATTTTACAGTCAGCCGATCGCTACCGCCCGCAAAGGCCCCCGTTGCGCTCTTTAGTAAGTTAATACCATCAAAACTGGCATCGTCCGCCAAGTTGTCCACTTGACTGCGTAGCTCGTTGAACTGGCTGGCCAGCTTGGCACGGGTGGAACTTTCCGCAGCGGAAGCAGCCGACTGAGCTAAGGCCTTCATCGACTTCAGAACACCTTCCATTGCTTCAAGGCCTTGTGTTGCCGCCTTAACAACACTGATGCCACCTGCAATAGCGTCCTTAATAGTAGATAAACCGCTAGCACGTGCATTGAGATTACGAGCCTTAAAAAAGGCTAGAGCATCATCAATGGCGCTATTGACCTTCAGACCCGTAGCCAAGCGCTCTTGGGTACGACCGATTAATTTTGATGTGTTCTGAAGCGACAGCAGATTATTCCGCGTCGCCGACGTGAGAGTGATATCACTCATAGTTGGAAGCTCATTTTCTAGGGCCCAAATATTCCGGCACTTCTGCCGGCTTAACCCATGCTGCCTGCGCAGACTGCCTCATTCTGAGGAAGGGTTAAGCAAAATTACTCTAAGTGCTTAGCTATATTCTGTCAAACTTTCTCAAAAACTCGACATTTTATCATTTAATTCATATGGTTATTAATTGAATTTATTTTGCAATAGTTTCTCCTAGTATGATTAATCAGGACCAGACCTGAGGCTAATTGGAGAGTCCAGGACTTATATCGAAAGATGTTTAAATCTATATAAAATACAACCAATGATACATGGGGGCTGTATGCCTGAGGGTTATTTGGCCATTGCCTTCGATGACAACCGTTATTTGGATATCGCTGCGAATCTAGCGCTTTCGATCCAGCGCGCGGACACTCGACCCATAAGCATACTGATCAATTCCAAGGTCAAATTTAATCCAGACTACACCCCCCTTTTCGATCAGGTTATTGAAATTAATGATGACTCTAGCCTTCGTGGTGCAATGAACAAGGCGCGACTTTTTGACCACACCCCTTACGATAAAACTATGTATGTGGATGCAGACTGCCTTCTATTTAATTCCCGGATTGAGTTTTTTTGGCGTAAATACAATGGGCATCCGTTCGCTGTGGAAGGTCACAAGCAAAAGGAAGGTTCTGTGTTTTCATGCAGCCTGGGTGAAAAAGATGCAGCAGAGCTCTGTCGGCTTCTAAAGCTGCCATACATCACCGTCTTTAACGCCGGCGTTATGTATTTCGAACGTACACCAGTAGCAAAAGCAGTATTCGAACGTGTGCTTGAATATTATGAGGGACCGCACCGTGATGCGATTGGCTACCGCTATAAACACCCTGGAGAATATGCAGACGAACCATTCTTTGGCACCGCCTTAGCCTCACTAAATATACCACCGTTCCAACCGCCAGCAACGGACCGACTACAGGTGACCACTCCAAACATACTAGAAGCTACATTAGATATTGATTTAGGCTACGTTGCCGTTGTTAAGCCACCGGCAGGTAAATATCAGCACATTTGGTCAGGAGTGCTTTGCCATTTTTGTGGCCTTGCCCCGATTGAGACCTATTTCGCTATCGCAAACAAGCTCCGCAAAGAACGGGCCCTACCACCTATGGATCGTAAGCAATTCCAGCCGGTTATCCTAAATGACGCAGGTCATCGAGAGAACATACTAACACCCGAGCCATGAAGATCATGTGCGATAGCACTTACTTCGCGTAAACTAACATGCTCGCATTGCCCTTTAAACTGAAACACACCTAATGTTTGACGATCAGTCCATACCTATGATTCTTACAACAAGCCTCGTCCCCGGCTGCGACGAAGTTCTGCAACGCACTAAGATTGAGTCGTGGCAGAAATTGGGATTTGAGGTGATATCAGTCAACGGTGCTAAAGAAGCAAAAGCGCTAGAAGGCTTATACCCTTCAGTAAAAATTGCAGTTATAGAAAAAACTGCCGAACGGATAGCTGGCAAGCCAGTGCCATACATTCATGATCTAGTTAAAGTTTTACGAAACAGGTGCGCTGAGCACAATAAAGCATTAAACCAATGCATTGTCGGCATTATCAATTCCGATATATATCTCCGGCCAGTCCCGAACCTACCCGAAATAATTCACACACAAACACCAGGTGCAATAATACTTGGGCCACGAGTAGACGTGAATGATGTCTCAGATTTAGAAACCTACTGCTCGTCCGGCTCGGAAACTTATTCTGTCGGCTACGATTATTTTTTGATATCAGGTGAATTACTAGATGACTTTGACGAGAGCCCCTTCGCAATGGGTATGCCGTTTTGGGATTACTGGCTTCCACTGGTCGCACTACTGAATGGACGAACACTGAGATCTCTTAATGCGCCAGTCGCCCTACACGTAAATCACAAAACCCAATGGGATGATTCAGTCTACTTTTTTTTCCACTCCCTCGTCTCCTACGTCATCGAACTTTGCAAAAAAACTGCTGGTCACGATGAGTCAGCGTCCTCCCGGCAATTTGATTTCTTGTTCGAAGCGCTATCGCACATATATAGACACGTGTTCACACAAGGCACAACGCCAGGGGAAAATTTATCTGCTCCTGATCCAGCATGCATCAGTACCCTAGCTGATTTCTACGACCGGTTTCAGGAAATCATCGTACACCAAATCAAATCGCGGGCGGAGACTATTACCGTTCCAGAGGCATGAGCAGCAGCACTCTTTATAAATCGGGACGTACCCTTCATCAAAAGGGGGACTTGAGCGGTGCAGCAGAGTTATATCGCCTTGCCGTGGCTGCCGACCCTTCGAATGCTGACGCCCTACATATGTTGGGTGTCGCCGCCCTCCAGCTTTCTTTACCTGAAGCAGCTGTGGAGACAATTAAGAAAGCGCTCATACATCGCCCACAATTTCCTGAAGCTTGGGGCAATCTTGGTACGGCTCTTAAAATTCTTGGGCGTACCGACGAATCCGAAATAGCTTTGAACCGCGCAATTAGCGAGGGGCCAAATATCGCCCCACTTCATTTTAACCTCGGTAATTTTTTGGCCGCTGAGCACCGATTGGAAGAATCGGAAGATTCGTACCGGGAAGCAATCCGGCTTCAGCCTACATACTCCGAGGCTAACTCAGGCCTTGGCACTGTGTTGCGCAATCGCGAAGACCTCATTGGCGCAACTGCTGCTTTCGAAACAGCAGTAAGGCAAAACCCCAACTTCGCCGAAGCTAGGTACAATCTTGGAAATGCTTATCGTGATTTGGGGCGACTTACTGATGCCGAAGCGCAAATCAGAGCAGCCATCACCGCAAGACCCAACTACTCAAAAGCATACAACACTCTTGGAACCATTCTTAGCGAGATGTGCCGTTCAGAAGAAGCTCTCAATGCATTCGCGACATCGATGGAATATGACCCCTCTTATGTGCCTGCCTCGAGCAATTGGTTGGGTACTCAGCAATACGTGGCTGGAGTCAGCGAACAGTCTCTGGCTAAAACACACAAGCTATGGGCTGATCGCCATACTAAGGGTATTACGATAAAAAGTTCTCATACCAATACTCGTGATATCAAACGACCTGTGGTTATTGGATTCTTATCTCCCGATTTAGGAATTCATCCCGTTGGCTTGCTCAGCGTTCGTCTTTTTGAAAATCTCAACCATACTCAAATACAGCCGGTCGTATTCAGCACTAGGCGATCAAACCAGGAAGACACGATTAGCTACCGTATTGCCGCTGTCACTGATTGGCGGCATGCGAGCAGGCTGTCAGATGAGAGTCTGATTAAAGAAATTGAGAATGCTCAAGTCGATATTTTGTTTGATATGTCCGGTCACACTGCCGATCATCGTCTGCAAGTATTTGCGCACAAACCAGCACCTATACAGATCAGCTGGCTCGGTTATGTAGGCTCAACTGGCTTGCAAGCCATGGATTATGTAATGGCAGATAATGTTCAAGCACCGCCTGGTACCGAGCAGCACTACACCGAAAATATCATTCGCCTACCTAGCACATACACCTGCTTTGATCCTCCAGATGATGCGCCGGAAGTCGGTGCGCTGCCAGCAAAAAAAAGGGATCACTTTACCTATGGCTGTCTCAATAATCCCGCTAAGCTGAACGATAAAGTCCTTAAATCCTTTGCAGCAATTCTAGCGCGGGTACCTAACAGCCGCATGGTCTTGAGGTACAAAGGTCTAGAAGACATTACAGTAAAGAAGCATTTACTCGGCATGTTCGAAGCTAACGGCATTGACTCGGCTCGCATCGACATACTTGGCTATGCTGAGCGCACCGAGTTTCTAGATACATATAACAAAATCGATATAGCCCTCGACACGTTTCCCTATTCTGGAGGCCTCACCACTTGTGAAGCCTTATGGATGGGCTGTCCAGTTGTGACATTCCCGGGCGTAACTTTTGCCGGCCGGCACTCCACGAGTTATATGACTCATGTTGGGTTACCAAATTTCATTGCAAAAAACCGTCTTGGATATGAGGATTTAGCAGTTGCCAAAGCAGATGACTTAAAAAGCTTAGCCGCCATACGCAAAAGATTGCGCAGAAAGTTTAACGATTCTTGTGTCTGTGACGGTCCTCAGTTCGCTCGCAATTTTACTAAAGCCATGCAAAACGTATGGCGCAATTACTGTGAATAAAATAAAGCACCACTGTTTAGCAGAATTCGCTAACTGCATTGATTAATCGTCCCACTTTGTCTTTCCACCCCCACCCAATCATATAGGTCCCAGCTGCAGCGCCGCGGCGGGCGGCATCTTCTCTATCTTGATAGGCGGCTTCCATCTTTGTTACCAACTCATCGATAGAAGATTCACCCCACCCTTCCAAATCTCTGCGCCCAGTAACCTCATCTATCGGAATCTGCAAATCAAGCGTGTAGCAGTTGTCAGGCTGTATAAGATCGAGATGCCCTGTATTGGCCGAAAGAATCACTGGCACACCGCATGCCATACTTTCCATGGCAACTAGGTTGGTGCCACCTTCACATCTGTTTGGAAACACCGCCAAGTCGACCTCATGTAGCACTTTTGCCATTTCGACATTGGCCATCGGTCCTAAATCGATAAATGCTCCCGGGGGTAGCCCACAATCATAAAGCCACCTACTCACATCCAAATGGCCAGTGGAGTCCACACTGGGTACCGCCGAAACATGGTGTGATATACCAATGCCCTTCGCTGCTTCTGGCCATGGATTATGCCAAGCACTCACCAAAATAGCATCTGCGTGACGTTGATGAAAAATTTTAAACGCAGCGACAACGATGTCTTGGCCCTTGCGGTACTCTAATTTACCGCCAGAAAACACAGCAAACCGTCCGGAGAATCTGTTATTTTTTTTATCTGTTTTTTGAATCGGGGCAAACACCGATGGATCAATTCCTTGCGGACAATTGCGTACATTTGCAAGTCCATAGTCACGTAGTACCGCTGTGTTCCACGAAGATCCGGTAATAATTAGAGCAAAGTTTTGCGCGGCCGCAAGATTTTTTTGAGGAATCGTCGCCGATTCAAAAAAAACAACACCAACGTTAGGCCTGCCCTTAATACCATTCATCATATCAGGGAAATCTAATCGGTCTCCAAGAGCATGAAGCATGGGAAATTCTAGATCTACATCGCCACGTTGATAAGCGGCGAACCACTCCGGCTGCCTGGCTAGAGAGCCTTCCAACGCCTGCAGCTGATCTGGCATAAGGTTTATTGACCTGGCCCGAAAAAATAACTCCGGCGTCAAGCCTCGACGCACAAGTTCTACCGACAAATTAACCCCATACGTTCCCCAGCCGCTAGGAACGCCAATTTGCCAGCCAATACCGAGGCGATTAAACGCGGGTGCTTCATTCATTATGGGGAAAACTCCCATTTAAAGACTGTTTTTCGCATCAAAGTAGAACGACTATCTTTCCTAGTCCTATCATAATGCGCCCTGTCTATTTAAAGTGTTATTTACAAATGACACGCTATGCGATCCCATAATATGAGAGATAGTGTGATCTTTAATGCCATGGTGCACAGGTGGAAAAGGAAAAATTAATGTCCGATTTTATGATGAGCCAGGTTCAAGGCCTACTGGGTAAAGTGGCCGACGACGTTAACAAGGTAGGAAAAACCCAGGCTGCGCAGATGGATATGATGCTGGGGGCTATCAATGACCTGGCAGCCAATCTGTTTGCGACACAGGCGATTCTATGCACGCTACTAAAGGATCACCCAGTTGATGCCGATAAGGTTAAAGCCTGGATTAACGCTCAGACCGAAGACGGTGACGAAACACCTAAGGCACACGCTGCGGTGGACCTTTTACTGTCGGATGTTAACAAGTACTAGACCGGTCTAGTACTTTGGTAGCGTCAATAATTTAGAAATAGGCCGTCTCATGTTGCTCAACAGCTCGGTGTGATCGGAATGTTGCGCGTTACGTATCGTATATTTTCTGACCTTGCTGGCCCTTTCCTCAAGCTTTGGCTAATTGTCCGTGCAAAACATGGCAAAGAAGACCCGCAGCGCCTATCCGAGCGATTTGGATTAGCGAGTTTACCAAGACCCGCCGGCCGGCTAGTGTGGATTCATGCCGCCAGTGTCGGAGAGTCTCTATCAGTACTGCCACTCATTACTGCTATTATAGACCAAGGATGGTGCGTTGTGCTGACGACGAGTACGATGACCTCCATAGATGTTATTAAAGATCGCCTCCCAGTCGGAGCGGTTCATCAATTCGCACCCCTGGACAGACACGCATGGATCAAAAGTTTCCTCAACCATTGGCGGCCAGAACTTGTGCTTTGGACCGAATCTGAACTATGGCCCAATATGCTAACGATGATCGCAGAGCGGAACATCTGTTTTGTTCTAATTAATGCGAGGATATCAGACCGAGCATTCCGCCGCTGGCGACGCTGGCCATCCTTTGCCTCGCACCTTATCAGCGCTTTTTCAATGATCCTGGCACAATCGAAAGACGACGTCCGTAGATTTATAGATCTTGGAGGACAGCGAGTTCAGAGGGCTGGTAACCTTAAGTTTGATGCAAAAGAGCTGCCTATCCACACTGCCAACCTCAGCGCATTACGTGCACAAATTGGTCAGCGGCCAGTTTGGCTGACTGCAAGCATACATCCTGATGAACACATCGCCATTCTTGAGGCGCATCAGCGGATTATCGGTAATCACCCAGACTTACTTACGATTATTGTTCCCCGCCATCCAGCACGAGCGGAGGAGATGGCAGCATTAATTCTAAAAGAGGGTTTTACTGTTGCTCGTCGCAGCGAGGAGGAATTAGTTCACAAGCAAACATCTTTTTACTTCGCGGATACAATTGGTGAGATGGGCCTGTTTTATGCACTAAGCGACATAGTATTTATTGGTAAGACCCTTGCCGTCGGTGGAGGGCAAAATCCATTAGAACCTGCACAATCCGGATGTGCGTTACTCTTCGGTCCAGATATGGGAAACTTTAGAGAAATTGCATCCGAACTTCTAAACTCTGGTGCTGCAATTAAGATCCATGACGCAATCACACTTGGTGAGGCGGTAAACCGACTTCTTGAGAATTCAATAGAACGCAAACTCATGATCAAAACATCTAAACAGGCCGTCGCTCGCCATCGCGGCGCGCTTACCGAAACATTAGAATATCTACGTCCATTCTTAAAACAATCCGAACCTTGAATACCGCCCCATTTCAGGTAGCCTAAGTCAATGCTCTATTTAATTATCAAGGCGGTCCTCTCAGGAGTGATCATAATGATAGTCTCGGAGGTTGCGCGCCGCAGCCCCGGCTTTGGTGGCCTCATCGCATCGCTACCAATGGTATCGATTCTTGCTATCATATGGCTATGGCGCGACACCCGCGACATCGAGCGTATCGCTGGGCACGCTGAAGCGACTTTCTGGTTTGTCCTGCCCTCGTTGCCGATGTTTCTCGTCTTTCCAGCCTTATTGCGCTATGGAGTCGATTTTTGGCTCTCTCTCGCAGCATCTAGCCTTTTGACCGTAGTACTTTACAGCCTGGCAATCTGGGTTTTACCTAAAATAGGTATTAGCCTGTGATATCTAAGAAATATCTATCATCAAGGCTCTCCGCGACACGTCCGTAATCATGTAAGCTGCTATCTCATATTTTATGCTAGGCTGGCCTCCATCGTATTGGCGCCCATGGATTCAAATTCTGAACGCAAATTACGCGACCTCCGTCTGAATTTGGCGGAAATTTGTCTTGAAGGACGAGCAGACCGCATTGCTCGTCTCACCCGCAACCCTTCGGGCGATGCGCTATTGACATTGATTAACTCCGGCGTACGTCACTTAGTTATGACTAAGGCAGATCAGGCCGTAGCCGAAAGATGCCACCGCATTCTCAGCGTTGAACATGAAATCGAACGCAAAGTCTGCGCTTACTTGGCGCTGAGCTTATTCAGCTTTCCGCACGTTATCCAGAGATCCTTCGACATTATAGACGTACCAACACCGATTCTTGGGACTGTGGTGAAAGTTTTGTTAGCAATCCCACCATTCTTCAAGCGAGACAGCACTCGGCGGCAAGCCCTTAATCACGTGGAATCTTCAGTGCAAGAAATTCACAAGGCAGTGCGTGTTATTGATGAGCCTGACTTCCAAAAGGAGATTCTTGCAGGATTCATGGAGGGCTATGTAATTTCGTCTGTTTATGCTGAAGACGTTCCCCTACGTAACCTTGCCCAACAGCGTGCTGAACTTATTCGGATGTATCTAGAACAGGAAGGATTGGCTCAGGACAAAGAACTGCCCGCACGACTACCTGAGGAAACTACTGTCAGCCTCGGCGTTCTCTGCCCCGGCACTACTAGCGAAACAGCTGCCTTGCGTGGCCACCTATCCGGATTAGATCGGGGTGTTTTCCAGGTCACAGCGTTTGTTCCAGAAGAAGCGAAACAGTCTATCGGAGCCAGTTTCGAGGATTTGGTGGATGACTGCGTAGTGCTGCCGACCGCTGATATCGTCGAATCTGCTAGGATTATCGGCGGAAAAAATCTAGACGTGCTGATGGTCGGCGCCAATGTGACCAACTCATGTAAATTTCCCTGGACACTACTTATGTCTCAGCGCTTGGCCAGACTTCAAGTGGCTATGCATTCCAGCAACCTCACCACTGGCTTCGCTGAAGTCGACCTTTATATTAATGGGCACTTAAACGAGTCAAACAACGCACAGGATGAATACACGGAAGAACTCGTTCTCATTCCCGGATCCTCCAATCATTATGCCTTTCCTGGCCCAACCGTCGTACCAGAGGCAATAACTCGCGAACAAATCGGCATACCAGATGCCGCCCTTTTACTAGTCTCGGGCGCCAACTACTTCAAAATTGGTCCGGACTTGGTCAGTGCTTGGGCACGTGTTCTTGAAAACGCACCCACCGCACATATTTTTTTATATCCTTTCAACCCTAATTGGACGACCCATTACCCACACAAGGACGGTTTCCTAAGATTTATACAAGAGCGGTTTGCAGCTCGGGGTGTTGGTATAGATCGAGTACATGTTCTGGAGACCCAGCCTAGCCGAGCACCCATTCTAGGAATGCTTCAACTTGCCGATCTCTACCTAGATAGTTTTCCTTATGCCGGCGCAGTCTCACTGATTGACCCGTTGCTAGCCGGTTGCCCACCCATAGTGCGTGACGGACACGCCGCCCGCTGCCGCCAAAGTGCAGCCCTATTATACGAAATCGGGCTCGATGTATTGGTAACTAAATCAACTGAAGACTACATAAAAGTCGTCACGCGACTTATTCAAGACCATGGACTGCGAAGGGAAATGAGAGAAGCTATCGCCGACGTTGCTGATCATACAGCCTTGAGCGCCCAGGTAGGTATCGGCCGCTATGTCGGCGATGTTTTATTGACTGCTCTTAAAAAGAAACTTAAGACGGCGGCTCTTTGAACACGTCAGCACGCTGATGCGCCATCAAGGCATCTTCAAGCTTATTTATGTAGTCATCACGGACAGCCTTAGCAAGCTGCAGTTCTGAGATGCGCTTTTCTTCTCCGATGTACAAGCGCGAAACTGTGATAATATTCTGGGCATGCGCTCTATCACGAACTCCGATCAAATTTGTACGATCCCATTCAAGCACACGAATCGCGTCTAGGAAACCAAGGCTAGCGAGGCTTCGTATACCAAAGCTATTGTCATCACGCCAAACTGCACCAAGCACTGCATAACCCGCATTCGCTAATGATGCTGCTAGCGAAGAAGCGTCGGCCACATCATAGAATGCACAGTTTATCTTGATTATCTCAGGCTGCCACCTTTTCATACGTTCTGAAATGCCCGACTTAAGGTGCGGCGCCTCACATGAAAGAAGAGTACAATCAATTATGTCTTCTTCGCTTGGGGTCGAGGCTGGGACCTCGGCAAGATTTATGTCGGACTTAGCAACAAACCCTGGCGCGGCAGCCACACTCCATCCACCAACGGCGTACTGATTCATCTGTGCTGCAGAATCAGCCGATAGAAAAACCGCTGTGGACACACGCTTACTACGAAGATCATAAAAGTCTTCGGCGAATATAATGGGAATATCGTCGCTCACTGAAAACCTATAACTCGCGCCATTACGGCATTAACTTTCTTAGTAACCGTCACTAAGACATATGCGAACTTATCCTCACGCATTGTACTGTCAAGGCAAGGTTATTTATATAACTGGTGTATCTAATTAATAAAATGCACTACTTTCTCAGAAAATGCGCCGCTGCCAGTTTGTGCAAATCATTAGCCATATCACTGATTATTGGAGTCCAGTTTCGATTACGTGCCTGGCGAAAAAGGCGCAAAGTAGGATACCAAGGGCTGTCAGAACGCCCATGCAGCCAGCGCCAATCATTACCTTGGGGGATTAGCACCCACACAGATACGCCCAGGGCCCCTGCCAAATGCGCCATAGCAGTATCAACCGTAATCACCAAATCCATCTGAGAAACTACTGCCGCTGTGTCTTCAAAATTTTTCAAGCCTGCCGCAAGATCAGTGATACTACCTTTCCAGGGAGCCTTGTCGCAATCAGTTCGGCCTGCACCAACTTGGAGACCAAAGAAAGACACACCATCCACCTCCCTTAGGGCTTTCAATGCAGATAGTTCTAATGAACGCCAATTATCATTCTCGTGCTTGGCATTGCCTCGCCAAGCCATACCAACACGCAGCCGCCTATCTCTTAAATCCCTGACTTGCGTATCTGATGGCACCGATAAATAAGGTACTTTCGCGGGAAGGTTACTCCAAGTCGTACCCAGCACATGTGGCAAGCTCATAATCGATAGATAACAATCTGCCTCAAGAACATCAGCCCCTACCTTAACGGTTTCCGAAACACCCGGTGCGGTTGCTAGTAAATTTTCGAGACCGGGGTGGCACTCCACAATAACGCGTCCGCCGCGGGCAGCCACCTCTTCAGCAAAACGCACAAATTGTATGGCATCCCCCATACCTTGCTCTAAGGTCAAAAGAATGGTTTTGCCATTCAAGGACTCACCGGTCCACCGGGGTAGATTTATCTGACGTTTGTTTTGGCCTTCTCGCTTAAATCGCCACTCATACTCTGCGAACCCGCGTGTCAACTCACCACTCACCAATAGAGCATGTGCAAGATTCCAATGCACATCTACACTTTCTGGGGCTAGCGTTACTGCATGCTCAAGACAAGCAATCGCCTGGGGGATATATCCCCAAGTTCGGTAGATCATTCCCAAGTTTACAAAAGGGCGATGAGCTGTAGTGTCAACTTGCGCCGCAGCATGAAACCAACGCTCCGCTGCAATCAAATTATGGGTGCGGTACATAGATACACCACAATTAAAGAATATATCGTAACTGCCACTACCTAATTTTGCCAATTTGAGGAAAGTATAGCCTGCGGCCTCATGATTGCCTTCTTGCTGCTGACGCCGCGCCTGATCATAAAGGGCTGGGCCATGATTAGGATCAATGCGGAGTGTAGCAATCAATGCCATATTGCTATCTGAGTGACGGCCCATCAAACGTAATGCGGTGGCAATGCCATGGCAAAGGTCGGGGTCATCCGTTTTCAGTTGCCGCGCTCGCTCAAAAAACTCAAGAGCCACAGCAGGGTCTCCTTGGTTAACCTCCATAGCTGCCAATTGGCGCAGAGCGCTGATATGATTGGGTTCGATGCCCAGTATGCCCCGGTAAAGGGACGAAGCCTTACCGAACGCCCCGCGGCTTAGGGCGTTTTCGGCATCTTGGAGGAGACCATCGATAATCTCGCGTTCATCACTCATACTGGGCATATTAATGCCCGATATCACGCACCCTCACTTCCGGCAAGTTTCTATGAGCACTCCAGAGGCTGTATCAACTGATTTGAGCAACGCCGTCGCCCTGCATAAAGCAGGTCGATTGGAAGAGGCACGGTCCGCTTACGAGCAAATTCTGGGCATATCTCCGGAACTTAATGAAGCCGAACATGGGCTTGCACTGATAGCCCTAGACTTAGGCCAGCAGGATAAAGCCATTTCTCTCATAACCAATTGCATCTCCAAGGATCCTGCGAATCTTTCTTACAGGTTCAGCCTTGGCGTCACCCTACTCCAAGCCGGAAAGCCTAAAGACGCAGAAACTCAGTTTCGCAAGCTTATTGAGGATGCACCCAGAATGATCGAGCCACATCTTTATCTTGCACGCACCCTAAAGGCTCTGAACCGATGGACGGAAGGACTAGATGTACTGACCATTGCATCGAAGCAGTTTCCAAATCACGGCGATATTTGGATGGAGAAGGGACAAGCTGAGCGCACCTTATTACAACACGCAGAAGCTGAGCAAAGCTTTCTAAAAGCACTGAACATAGATGAAAGTGACCCAGATACTCTTAACAACTTAGCTGTTGTGGTAAGGGCACAAAATCGCTTTGAAGAGGCCCTCGGCTTATATTTTAAGGCTCTTGAGATAGCGCCAGATAATCCCAAGGTTCACGGCAATCTAGGAAACGTACTGTCCGAGATGGGCCTGGCTTACGATGCCGAGCATCATCTGCGCAAAGCCGCGCATCTACAACCCAACGATATTAGCAGTTTGTACAATCTAGCAGTTTTTCTTACTCGTGAGGAACGAGCGGAGGAAGCTATTGATTATTTCAATAAAGTTATCAAGATAAATCCCGACCACTCAGACGCCTGGATTAATCTCGGAGTAGCCCGTCTATCACTCGGCAATACACAAGGCGCAGAGGAGTGTTACCGGCGGGCAATAAGAATCGCACCACAAAACCCAGAAGCTAACTATAATCTCGCCTGGGTCCTTTTGCTAACAGGGCGCTGGATTGACGGATGGCAACAATATGAATGGCGCTGGAAATTAGAACACTTCAGTTCATATCGCCGCACATTTAAACATCCTCTATGGGATGGCAAACCCCTGCCTGAAGGAACATTATTGCTTCATGCTGAGCAAGGTTTGGGTGATACTATTCAATTCGTGCGCTATGCAGCACTTGCTAGAGAACGCAGCAGCCATATCATTTTAGAATGCGATAGATCGCTCGTACCTCTATTCAAAACTCTACCTGGCGCCGACGAGATCATAGCCGCAGGCGACCCACTTCCGCCTTTCGACGCACATGCCCCACTCATGAGTCTCGCACGCTTATTCGCCACTACACCGGAGACAGTACCATCTCAACACCCCTATATAGAAACTCAACCTAAAATACCGGGTAGGCTGCGCCTACCATATACCACAAGATCCCGGATCGGTTTGGTTTGGGCTGGGTCTCCGAAAAATAAAATCGACCGTCAACGAAGTATGTCTGCCAAACTGCTTGCCCCACTTGTTACTGCTACGGACGCTGATTTTGTTAGTTTACAGATTGGCCCACGCGCGGGAGAAATTTCAAGTCTTCCCGCTGACCAGCTGATATTCACATGCGAGGGTAAAGTACGTGATTTTGCTGACAGCGCAGCTGTAGTTGCACAGCTCGATCTTGTATTGGGTGTGGATACAGCAGTGATACATTTAGCCGCTGCAATGGGAAAACCCGCATGGGTTCTTCTCCCATTCATGCCCGATTACCGCTGGCTTCTTGGCCGGAATGATACTCCCTGGTATCCATCTATGAGCCTGTTTCGTCAAGCGAGTTCAGGAGATTGGACAAATTTGATTGCCGGCGTTAAAGAGCAATTGAGGCAATGGCTCGCAATATCAACAGACATCAAATAACCCCATAAAAAATTAACTTTCTAGCAATGGTTTTCGTCCTAAAGCGTTAGTTTGGTGGCTGAGCAGTCCGGCACTGATTTCGCAACACGATCGCACAGCCTGGAGCGCATGCTTTGGAAGAGATAAAAGGAGTTTGAACCGCCGATGGTTGGTATTCTCTCGACCTTACCCATCACAGCAACCGGATCAGCATTACAAGCCAATGCTGGATCCGTCGGCGCATCCGTTCTCCAAGCCAGCCGAGGCAATGGGGCCACCGCCCTTCTCGGCGATATTGGATCCACTACCAAATCGCTAATCACTCAAATCAAGGCTAACGCGAACCAACGTTTAGTTGATAAACAGCAGGAAATTGCGGAGGTAACGCGGCTACGCCGGGAGGCAATTGATGTCCAGAATGAACGTTGGATCTCAGTCAAGGCCCAGATCAATAACGCTCAGGTGGCTGTAGATAGCGGCCGCGAGAGTGTCAAAAGCGTTGCAAAATCACTGTTATTGCTGCGTGGCAGCGTAGCAGGCACTGCTCAAGATCCTAAATTTTACCGTGGCCAATTCAACGATTTCATTAATAAAATCAATAACGAATCGGAGTCTTCAAGTAAGTTATTCAATCTCGTGGGCAACATCAGCCCCATCGACTATTCGCCAAATCAGATCGAATACCGCAAAAATACTGGCACCGGCGTCACAACCCTAACCGGCACCCACGTTGGCACCCATTTTCGCATCATGGGAACTGATGGCAAGATTTGGGAGGGTGAGCCCGGGACCGATACTCTACAAGCATATGCAGATCTTGGAGGACCGAAGCTAAAATATACTACTACGGGTGGCGAAACACTGAATATGGCGACCTCCACCCGAAACGGGCTTAAATTGATCAAATACAACCAGGAAACCCGCGCGATAGCAGTTGAAATTACAGTCATACCAAACGAGGCGCCAATCAAAGTGGCCGGCACACTAGAGAGATCAGGCATCGGCATTATGCAATCTTGGTTTTACAATGATTTGGCTACGGAAGATGACCGTACGACGGCCTTTGCCGATATCAACCGAGCTGAAGTGAATTTGACTTTAGCAAGCTCAGAAGTAGAAAAATCTGCAGCAATCGTATCGATTGATCAGCGCAACGCAAATAAGGCCCTAGATGATTTAACAGCGCAGTCTTCAAAAGTCAGAACCGACGAGTTTGATAAACTTGAAGAGGCACGTATTACTGCCGCCCAGCAATTTCTGGCGATGCAGGCAAGTCTTGATAGCATTTCACGAGAGCAAAAAAATTATCTTAACGCTTTCTCAGGTTTCCTTCGCGACCCCTTTTCTCAGGCAATGCTAGACATAAACGCCTAGATATAGGGTCGCAAACAAGGCAAATTTTGCCCAGCTGAGAATGGAAATTCTTGCCCTAATAGCGCTACCTAATCCGCCTTGCCCCATCCTCATTTCCAAAAATAGTAATTATTTACATATAGTTATAACAGGCTGCCATACCTGGCCCGCTCTTTGCATGGATTAGAGCGGATTTGTGCGCCTAGACCAAAACCGCGTGAAAAGCACGTTTGGTCAGTGGCCAATAAAACGAGGCGATTCAATCGATGGATAGTATTCACCACGTCAACGCTGAAGTGAAAAAGCACGATGGCCGTGGCAATCCATCGCCAATGACTAACGGCGAAAAGAATGGATCAGCTGCTGATGTGTTTTCCACGTTGATGCAAGCAGTAGCGTCTCGGTCTACAGGCATATTCGGTGTACCGAATATAGAGGCCAACTTAACCCGTATTGATGACAGCTCTAAATCTAGAGAGCGAGATACACGCGATACAAAAACTGTCCATAAAAAAGACGATGTAAACGACAATGACAAACCTGTTTCAAAAACCCGAGACAGGGAAGATGACAATTCCAATACAAATAATATGAAAGTAGCAAGCAAGAATGGTAGTGCTTCTCAAAATCAGAGGCAAGGTACTCGAGATAAGGATACCGATACGCGATACATAGAGAAGAATGCCGCGCACAGTACGGATAAGTCAGTATCAAGAACACGAGACAAAGAAGATAAAGGTCCGGACGTAAGAAACGGTGAGGCGGCAGATGATACTGCTCCAAATCATAATAGCTCTACAATTCATAATAGCCCTACAATTAAAGATGCCCAGGACAATACTGCGCAAACTGTCACGCAGGAAAGCGGAGCAACTGCCTACAAGGCCTCAAGCATTGTGGTGGATGAAAACGCTTTTGCCACAGAAAGCTTAGACAAAATTATAACCAAAGAAGTCTCGAAAAAGGAATCTATGGTCACCACAGTAGAATCCGAGAATCTACCAATTGACGGCATCCAAACGGTGACCGAATCCGGTCTAGTGGCTAAAAATAATGGCCAAAGCGATTTAAAGCAATTCCATCAATCTAGCGGCACTTCGACTCAGACGCAGCGAAGCGTCGATCAAGATACTGGGGAAAAAGAGGCTGCTCAGGTGGAGAGTCTAGCAATCGCTGAGGGTCTGAAAAAAGTAACTTTAGCCAGTGCCTCTGAGTTCGAAAATATTGAGCTTAAAGAAATTGAATCTGCAACTACGGCTAACCCTCTGGCAGAAGAAAGCACCGACGTTGGGCTATCGCAACTCAATAAAACCACCTTATCGGGTGATCAGACAGCGCCAAGAGTCGACAATGACGCTACCAAAGAACAGGTCGTACAAGTTGCATCACGAGTAATTGCCGAAAGTCCAACTAAAGAAGCCGTAATTAATCCAGTAAAATCTGAGGGCTCCGAGCTCAAAGTTACTCAAGCCACGACTGAAAACATTACCGCGGCCAAAGAAAATAGGGCTCGGGAACTGCCGCAGCGCCCTCAATTCAACGACACCGTATCTCAGGCACAAAAAGGTATCGACGATACTGTAGCCAAAGGAGCGGTCGCTAAGACTGAAGATCAAACAATCTCTACAGCAAAAGACGCCTCAAAATCGCCAAGCACCGCTAAAGTATATGACAATACCAAAGCACAATTAACAGCGAATTTTCAAGTCAATAAGAACGTACAAGACTCCACACGCTTTCAAGACAGTGGTCAAAAAAGTGCTGTAGATATTAAAAGCCAGGCTGGTACTATCGTCCAAGATCACGGACAAAAAAATTCTTTAGATCTTCGTACTGCTGCCGCTCAAGAGCAGTCCCAGTCTTTATCTCGCGCTTTAGCGAATGATAACAAAACTCAAATACAGGTTACTGTGCAAGGCCAACAGGGCGTAATTACTAAGCCCGCCGACCTGAATGCACCAGTTGTGTATTCAAGTTCAAATCAGACGAACATACCTTCACCAGCCAGCATATCTGACACCACTAACGCCATGTTGTTTAGTCCTAGGTCCCCTGCTGAGCAGGTTCAGGCGCCAATTACAGCGGTCTCCCCAGCCCCTCTTGCGCCACAGCCCCAATCTCAAACCTCTCAGCAAGGGGGCTCTTCTGCTAAAACTAGCCTACGTGCCGATGGTGCTGCGCCCACTCTACCGCAACCTGGACAAACTAATGGAAGCCAGATGCAAAATAATACCAGCTTCAGCTTGAACGCTGGCCAAAGCACACAAACGGGCAACGAAACCGCACGCACCTCACAGCCGACAGCTACCGATAAGCCTCGCACAACACCGCAACAAATAATTGACCAGATCAAGGTCAAGATTACCCGCGCCTCAAAGGCTGGCATGGACCGCGTCACCATCCAACTTAAGCCCGAAAGTCTGGGCCGTATCGAAGTGAAGTTGGAAATGTCCGATGACCACCAGGTGCGTGTCACCGTAACTGCAAACACCAAAGAAACACTTCAGATTCTGCAAACTGATGCTAGAGGTCTAGAGCGCGCCTTAAATGAAGCAGGACTGCGGACCGATACCAACAATCTGCACTTTAATTTACGTGGCGATGGCAATTCTCAAAAGGCTAATGAAGATCAGAATGGGGCAGGTAACGATCAGGATAATGAAAAGAGTAATGCCGCCAAGGAAGAAGACTCACTGCCAATTTATGATTATAGCGAAGCTGCGCGTGCTCGCGGCGGCGTCGATACTTTCGCCTAAAGGTAAGGAACAAAGCGATGAGTGATCTCGCCGGAATTTCCGGTATTACAAACCAGGGCGTTCTAGACAAGAACGCAGCGGCTAAAAGCAAATTAGCCGAGGATCTGGATTCGTTTCTGCTGCTTTTAACTCAGCAGTTGAAGGGGCAGGATCCACTATCGCCTATGGATTCATCTGAATTCACTAACCAATTAGTGCAATTCGCTCAGGTTGAGCAACAGATCGGCGTAAACGAAAATCTAACCGATCTACTCGGCCTAACTCAACAAAGCATTATCTCTGACTCCGTTAGCTACATCGGCCACACTGTTGAAGGTGTGAGTAGCAGCGTCCCGATGCAAGACGGCCACTTAAAAGCTGCCTACGGCCTAACAGAGGATGCTACGTCCGTCTCAGTTGTAGTTCGCAATGATGTCGGCGATATCGTCTATTTCGAACAGGGCGAAACACTTGGCGGCGTACATGAATTTAATTGGGATGGTGTAGACTCGCAAGGCAATCAATTAAGCGATGGCACCTACTCATTGTCAGCATCTGCTACCAAAAACGATGGCACACCGGTTGATACCTACATAACCGCGTTCGGCCGCGTAACGGGCGTTACCAATGTTGACGGCAGAACCTTATTGCTACTCGGGCAAGTTGGACTGCCGATAGATGACGTTTTGTCGGTCAGTGACGGTACTTAAAGATACGGATTTTTACACACAGAAAGAAATTAACCGCCCCACACTTTAAGCCGTATTTGAAAAGGCTAATTAGCGGCAAATAGATTGGGCAAGATAAGGAGAAGAAAGATGTCGTTATTCGGTGCATTATTTTCAGGTGTTTCGGGCCTGCAATCGCAGGGATCCGCCATGGGGGCTATCGCTGATAACGTGACTAACATCAACACAGTCGGCTACAAAGGCACGAGCGTTAATTTTAGAACACTTGTCACCTCGCAAGCCTCGACTACGCAATACTCACCTGGTGGTGTTCAATCCTCACCTCGCCAGGGCATCGACATACAAGGCTTGCTGCAAGCTACCAAGTCATCCACTGACGTCGGGATTAACGGTAAAGGCTTCTTTGTCACTAATGCGGTTGCAGAGGCCAGGTCAGAAGATTTGTTCACATACACTCGCGCCGGGTCATTTAAAGTTGATCAGGAAGGGTACCTTCAAAATGTTGGTGGCAGCTATATGCAAGGCTGGCCTCTTACCTTCTTTGACGGCACTACCAGTGCTAAGCAGGTGCCGGTAGGCCTGGACACTTTTATGAAGGCGTATACTAGAGAAAACGGCGATAAAGTTATTATCAACGATAACATTATCGATAACACCAACCTTCAGCCGATCAATTTGCAAACTATCGGTGGCACAGCCTCGCCAACGACCAATTTGAATGTCGGTGCTAATTTGCCAGCAAATACTCTGGTCGCTGGTTCAGAACGCATTAACTCCTTGATTTTTGACAGCCTAGGTAATCCTCACAACATCACCCTCAGCTTTATCAAAACTAACGCCAACGTTTGGAGGACTTCGATAGAGCAGCCTGCGCAATCAGCTGTTGGAGTTCAGCGTACTCAGCAAAATGAAGTTCACTTTGCGCAGGGAAGACTTGATGTTGATGACGTAAGTACAGGAACGATTACAGGCACCATCTCCATGAATGCCAATGGGCAGGCAATTAATATTTTCCTCGACCCTAACGCAGCTGATGATGCCACTTACACTGCTCCTGGCGATGTTAATATGACCGTCAACACAACTGGTCGGACTATGAGCCAGCTTCTGGATCTGATTTCAACCAGTTTAAATGGTGCTTTAACCGATGCAAACATGTTCGGTGCGGCACCCACTCCTCCAGGTACCTGGGCGCGTCGTGTATCCGGTGAAAATGGTATAACCTTCGACCAGGCAAGTTCTGCAAACGCGATGACTTTCAGTGCGAGTATTACAGATGCAGCTGGCAAGCAACTCGTGTATCAAAACGCCGCCGCGGGTTATACCGTGCCTGTCCTCGATGCCAATTTTGGATGGTATAATTTGGCCACAAACTCTCTACGACAATCGTCGATCACATTTTCTGGTGATGGAACGCCATTAACATTCTTTGGCCGCGATGCGAGTACAGCACCATCCCCGCAACACAAAGTAGAACTTATCTGGGCCAACGGCGCTGAAAACATGGTTATCGGAAATCAGAAAAGCCCGGAGATCTCAGTATTTCTGGGTAACTATAACACCGCGGATGGCCTTACGCAGTTAGCGGGCGACTATCAGCTCAACTATCTTCAGCAGAATGGAGCAAAATTCGGTAACTTCTCCGGAGTCTCCATCGGTCAAGATGGTATTGTGTCCGCATTGTTCGACAACGGTGTTACCCGTCCAGTGTTTATGATACCGCTGGCCAGCTTCACCAATCCCAACGGACTTCAAGCCCTATCTGGCAACCAATTTATAGCCACTGACTTTTCAGGCAGTCCAACTCTACGTGAAGCCGGTAATGCTGGAGCAGGCATGATCAATGCAGCTGCCCTAGAAGCTTCGACTGTGGACCTCGGGACCGAGTTCACCCGAATGATAACCACACAGCGCGCTTATTCTTCGGCAGCAAAAATTATCACTACTGCCGATGACATGCTGGCTGAATTGCTCAGTATCAAGCGATAACCTTTAGTATAAAACTAAAACACTAATCCCCGCCGCAAAAATGCGGCGGGGATTAGATATTTTAATTGTTACTGTATTGGGGATTTTAAGAAGGGTAGTTTTACAAAAAGTATATCACTTCGAAGGCGGCTCATACTCATTTGCTGCAATAGAAACTACGGTAGAGTAGTTCTGTCTCAAAGCCCTGAGCTTTGAATATTCAGGACCATTCCAAAATGCGTTGAGCTTATCCATATCTGGAAATTCGAGCACCACAAGCCAACGACCGTCATCATCCCCTTCCAAAACCATTGCCGGACCGCGAACTAGGAAGCGGCCACCGTACTTCTTCACAATATCGGGGACCTGGTCCCGGTATACTTCCATGCCCTCGGCGTCGTGTACCGCCGCCCGCACCACTATATAAGCAGACATTAAATTTGCCCCGTTCCTAATTGTTGATTTTGGATCAATACCTCGTTCAAAACTACTGTGCTGATTACCATTTCAATGAAAGAGCTTAAGACCGCTTAAGGTAAAAGCCCCAACCTCACTAATTCACTGCAAATCGCATGTTTAGACGCAAGCTAGCAGTTACGTTAGCATTACAGAAGTAATCCACCACTAATCGGTAGATTGGCGAAGCTCACGTTTCAAGATTTTTCCACTCGCATTTTTTGGTAATGAGGCCACAAAGCGTACTGATTTAGGAACCTTAAATGGGGCAAGGCTTTCACGTGCGTGGGTAATAATATCGGCTTCGGTGGCATTCATACCTTCCCGCAAAACTACAACTGCCGAGATAGCCTCAATCCACTTCTCGTCGGGCACGCCAATAACAGCGACTTCCGATACCGCGGCATGAGCGAATAAAGCCTCTTCGACCTCCCGGCTAGCCACCAATATACCACCGGTATTAATTACATCTTTCATGCGATCAACGATATAAATATACCCTTCCTCATCCATGTGACCAACATCACCCGAGTGAAACCAACCACCAATAAAAGCTTCAGAGGTTTCGGCTGGTTTGTCCCAGTAACCGGATAGCAGTTGCGGTGAGCGGTGAACAATCTCCCCGCGTTCTCCAACAGGCACATCATTCATATTTATGTCGACGATTCTTGTTTGTACGTTCAGAATAGGGCGGCCAGCCGAACTGGGACGTTCAGCATGTTCTTCGGGACGCAGCACGGTTGCTGCGGGTGCAATTTCCGTCTGTCCGTAAACGTTGTAAAGGCCAGCTTGTGGCAGACGGTTGCGCAATTCCTCGAGCACAGGGCCGGGCATAATCGATGCGCCATAATAAATTTTCGTCAGTGTGCTGAGGTTACGCTTAGAGAAATCTTCGTGACGCAGCAAACTTATCCAGACTGTAGGTGGTGCAAAAAAAGACGTGATGCGCTCTTCTTCTATGAGCCTCAAGACAATATCGGGCACCGGAGATTCAATAAGACGAGCATAAGCCCCTATTAGAATTTGCGGCATAGTAAACGCATGAAGCTGGGCCGTGTGATAAAGAGGCAGAGCAGCAAGGCTACGGTCTGTATCCGCGTAATCTAAATCGCAAATGCAGGATTGGTACTGTGCCATCATAGCGCCGTGGCTCATCATCGCTCCCTTAGGGTGTGAGGTTGTGCCAGACGTGTACATAATTTGAGCTATATCATCGCCATCTAGAAGTGGATCGTTCATATGTGGGCTAGTCGAAGCCATAGCTATGTCAAGAATGCTACCTTCACACCCTGAGATGAAAGCATAAATACTGACTTTAAGATCAGTGCGCACCGACTGTACATTTTCATCCAAGGCCGGATCAACAATCAGCGCTTTGGCGCCACACTGATTGACAATGTACGTCAGTTCAGGGCCCTTAAGCGCATAATTGATCGGCACATGGACAAGGCCAGCCCGCACGCAACCGAGCCATGCCAGTAAATGCCCATCGGAATTACGGCCATAGACAGCTACACGGTCACCTGTAGTGAGCCCTAAGTCTACCAACAACCAATTCGCCAACCTATCAGCTGCAGTATCAAGATCACGAAACGACCATGCCCTATCCTTAAAAACAATGGCCTGACGTTTGCGCCACTTCTGTGCGGCACGCCTCAAAGCTAAGCTAATTGAGTTTGAACGCGCTGTGGCAATGGTATCCATTAGATTATCTCCTCTAGTAGTCCCAAGCCGCTGGCCGCAGCCAATTTATGAATAGAGGCGGACTTAAGTATAGACCACTTATGAGTTAGAAAATTTTCAACTACCCGATGGACGACGCTATGGAAGAGCAACACGCCAGTACAGAGCTTGCATCCCAGAATTCATGGGGCTGCCCTTTGCATCTGGAACTTTACCCTTTAGGTCGTAAATATCGTGGCCAAGAATAGTGCCTGGTTCATCAAGGGTATAGGTATACAACGCATACCCTAAATATACCCATTGCCGCTTCCCATCACGTCGATTCACAATATCCCAATAACCGGTCGGTTCATCATTATCGGCTGCAAGAAAAGGTATCCAGGTTTCCTCGCAATCCTCATCGCATCCTGATAGACCAATCTGCCTGCCAGTAGCAACATCACCGCGGGCGATGGATAGATCGGCATGTGACGCCCCACCACCGGTAAACTTATTTGCATCTTTCGCATACAGGGGATAGCCAGTGGTGGTAGTAAGAATTGCGCCATGCCGCGCGCTGTCATTGATAACAACATTATTCGGCATAAAATATTTGACCAGCATTGCAGGCTGCCAATTAGCGTACTTATAAACACCCTGAGCCTTACCAGGGCCATGATCACCAACAAATGTGTAAAGTGGCTTGCCCTTGAAAGCCCATTGGTTGACACCATCGTCGCGGCGTTTAACTGTGAACTCTCCTACCGTGTTAGCAATCTCTGGCGCAAGGTGTGGTGCCCAGGTATCAGTGCATACACCCACACAGACAGGTGGGCCATTCACAGGGTCGTCACTGGATGTGTAAAGTGTCATATCATTGGCATCTACGAGCACCTGACCACCAGCACCGAAAACTTCTCTCAAGTTTGTCCCCTCAGGAAACTTGATATCAAATTTGGGCTTGAATTCAGCCTTGCGCCATAAATCTGCAACATCGACTCCATTGCCATCTCCGACTTTTTTATCTTGCACAAAGGTATAAACCGGCTTCCCATGCAGGGCCCACTGCTTTTGTCCTCCATCACGAGTAATCAAGGACCACGAACCTGCAGGTGCAGAACCGGGAACGGCAATCAGAGGTGGCCATGCAGCAGCGCAGTCGTCGTTGCAAACAGATAATCCAATCGGGTCTTTATCGAACGTATAGAGAGTCATCCCTACCGCATCCCCGAAGTATGGACCACTAGCACCAGTGCCATCATAGCCCGCTGGTGTCGCCGGCTGGATTGTAACGCCACGCGGTGTAGCCGGGGCAGTAAAGCCTGTGGAAGCTGCCTCTAGAGATGTAACTCCCAACGCGCCAATCAACGCAAAAGCACCGCAAAGCCTAGTTACATATTTCATTTTGACTTCCTCTCTGAATTTCGTCCCCCTGGAGGCCAATGGCCATAGCCTATGCTATGTGAATCTAACGCCTATACGTCGTCTGTGGAAGCCGCAGGGAGTGCTTTCACAACGTAATAATATACTAAGGCCTAAGTGGCGGAATTCGCTCGACCGCCGCACGACGCTTAAGTCGCCAACCCTCCGACGTTTTAGCTAGAGTATCTTGATAATTCGTCGCTATAACAATGTTGGAGGGCTTGCCTGGTTTTCCCACGCTCACGACCATGACATATAGCGAGGCTGTCGCACCTCCAGGGGCCGGTGTTATGATAACATTAGCGTTCCAATGCTGTATCACATCACTGCCACCATTTTGAGAGCGGCTATTAACGTAGCCGGCCAATTCTTGAGATCCAGTATATTCCCGACCGCCAACTACGAACACACCATCTTGGGTAAAGGTATCTGCCCAAACCTTACCACCTCCCTCGCCTGTGTCGTAAGCGCGAGCATATGTGGCGTAAAGAGTTTGTATATCAATGTAGTCTTGGGGCGAGAGAGCATCATTCGGTGTCCGTGCTTGGGCAAAACCCCAACCCACGCCGGCCGCTGCAATCATTAAACTCAAAATAGAAACTACTTTCCAATTCATGAACCGGTTCTCCCAGACTAATTACGTAATCCAGCCTAACACGTCTATTTCTAGACCGTAAAATCGAGGCCCAGGTCTAAGCACGGTGCGGAATGTGTGATCCATCCGACAGAGATCAGGTCAACACCAGACTCGGCAATAGCACGTGCCACATTAGTTGTAATAGAGCCTGACGCCTCGGTCAGGGCACGACCGTCGGTTCTTGCGACCGCCTCTTTCAGCTGTTCCGGAGTCATATTGTCGAGCAACACAATTTGCGCCCCCGCAGAAAGGGCCTCATCTAATTGATCAAGAGTATCGACTTCAACCTCAATATTGATCATATGTCCAGCTTTGGTCTTCGCCGCCCTCACAGCCTCACTGACACCTCCGCTAATGGCAATATGGTTATCTTTGATCAAAATTGCATCATATAAACCAAAGCGGTGATTGACGCCGCCACCGCACCGGACAGCATATTTTTCAAGAACACGCAAACCTGGTGTGGTCTTGCGTGTACAACACACTTTAGCTTTAGTTCCCTTGACTACCGTAGCGATCTCAGCAGTTGCTGTTGCAATCCCCGATAAGTGACCAAGAAAATTTAACGCCACTCTTTCTGAAGCTAAAATAGCTCGCGCCGGTCCAGAGACTTCCAACACAACGTCTCCCGGCTCAACACTTGCCCCGTCTATGGCACGGTGTGTTACTCTTAGTGTTTTATCCACCAAATTGAAGACTCTCGAAGCCACATAAACACCAGCTAGCACACCCGCAGCGCGTGCAGAAATCATGGCACTAGCTTGCGCTTCCTCTGCCACAATAGCAGCAGAAGTAATGTCACCTGAATCACCCAGATCCTCGGCAAGAGACCGGCGAATAAGATTGTCGATAAGCGGCAGCGGAACCGGAGCGGTCATGGCTGTATTATATTCATTTATGAATCGTTTTCTGAAGCATCCTAAGCTGAGCCAGGCGCCCAGCCCGTCAACATTCGCTCAACTGAGACTCGGGCACGAACGGCCACAGCTTCATCAATCAGTACTTGGTGCTGATCAGATTCTAACGAAGTTAAAATATTAGATAACTCAATTTTTTTCATAAATGGACATAGATTGCACGGACGAACAAAATCTATGTCGGGGTGTTCTGCTGCTACGTTATCACTCATAGAGCACTCTGTCACAAGCACCACCTTGGCCGGCTTGTACTTGGCTACATAGCCCGCCATACCCGATGTTGAACCAGAATAGTCAGCTTCATCGATTACTTCTGGCGAGCATTCTGGATGAGCAAGAACCACAATACCCGGATGGTCGGTGCGCATAACGCGAATATCTTCAGCCGTAAACATCTCATGCACCACGCAACGGCCTTTCCAAGTGATGATTTCTTGCTTCACCTTTTTAGCCGTATTGAGGGCAAGATATTCGTCGGGCAACATAATAACTCGTGGCACTCCCAGGCCCTCGATAATTTCAACCGCATTTCCCGATGTACAACAAATATCAGATTCTGCTTTCACGTCAGCTGAAGTATTTACATAGGTAACCACCGGTACACCGGGATATTGTGCCTTCAACTTGCGCACATCCTCACCGGTAATAGACTCAGCTAAAGTGCAACCAGCGTCCATATCAGGAATCAAAACTTTTTTGTCCGGACTTAGCAACTTCGCCGTCTCGGCCATGAAATGCACGCCAGCCATGACGATAATATCCGCATCCGTACTCGCCGCATGACGTGCTAAAGCCAGAGAATCACCTGCGAAGTCAGCAACACAGTGAAAAATTTCCGGTGTCATATAGTTATGACCAAGAATTACCGCATTCTTTTCAGCCTTGAGATGATTAATGCGGTGAATCATTGGAGCAAAAATTGGCCACTCTACCTCTGGAATGACTTTACTCACTTTAGCGTAAAGATGCGCGGTGTGCTGCTCCACCTCAGATGTAAAGCGCAGATCGCGACTTGTGTTAATCGGCACGGTATTGACCACGTTCATGGCAGCCGCCTTCCTAAATCGTTTTCGAATATTACACAGCAGTTAAACTTATACTTATTTTGAGCATATATGCGGCCCAAAAAAAGTGCGAACCCGCACCCAAGCAAAAAGTTAGGGGGCGACAGTATCAAAGTCAAGATTACCAAGGGATTCGGCCCTTAATGAGCATGGCATAAGAATATTTAAAAATACTATTTAGCTCTTTTTTTCACTTTTAGGGGGACTCTTACACCAGGCGCCCGTCTTTCGTGCCCAACCTCATGGCGGTATCGAAACAATTCAGCAG
>PASS01000031.1 GCA_002712165.1 Fidelibacterota bacterium | reverse complement strand
TGTCCCGGGTTCGAGTCCCGGACGACGCACTAGGCACTTTGGTCTAGTGGTATGATTCTTGCTTTGGGTGCAAGAGGTCCTGGGTTCGATTCCCAGAAGTGCCCTTTTTTTTAAACAAATAAAGTAAAAAAAATTAAAAAATTACCTTAAACGAAGTACTAAATGTAAAGTTGATTCTTTTTGAATATTATAATCTTGTAATGTTCTTCCATCTTCTAATTGTTTTCCTGCAAAAATCAACCTTTGTTGATCTGGAGGAATTCCTTCTTTATCTTGAATTTTTGCCTTAATATTTTCAATAGAATCAGATCCCTCTACTTC
Organism: Fidelibacterota bacterium; assembly: GCA_002712165.1. Lineage (GTDB taxonomy): Bacteria > Pseudomonadota > Alphaproteobacteria > Rhodospirillales > Rhodospirillaceae > UBA11612. Next base: position 19,007 of record PASS01000031.1, on the reverse strand, counting down.
TAAAGTAATTGTTTTACCAGTTAATGTTTTTACAAAGATTTGCATTTATATATTCTTTTATTTTATTTTATCTTATCTTTTTAATCTAAAACCTTCGATTGGATCAGTCGGTGGTACTCCAGGATCGTCAACACCTCCTGTGGTTGGTGGCGTTGGTGGCGTTGGTGGCGTTGGTGGCGTTGGTGGCGTTGGTGGTAGGTCGGGCTCTAATTCATCTAAGGGTGGAGGTGGAGGTGGAGGGGGCGGTGGAGGTGGAGGTGGAGGACCGTCATTTTCAAACATACCCATTAATCGATCTAATCCAGCACCAATTCTACCTCCTCCTCCTCCCCCCGAAGAAATACTTCCTTCTCCATGATATTTTAAGCGATGTAAAATAAATAATAGAAGGACAAACATGGTGGGGTCAGTTAAATGAGTAGCATAAAGTAACACAGTTACAGCACCCATAATAATGGGGTTCTTCAACATCTTGACAAGGGAATTTTCAATATCCTTAACTACATTATGTTTAAGGAAAAAATCAATGGGTAACAATAAAAGTGTTGTAAAAGCAATTAATACTAAATTAATTACTTTCGAATTTTTTTTCAATAACTTGATTACAGGAGCTAAGGCTTTTTCAGCGTTCATTTATTAATAGAAAATATTTTTATTTAAGAAAAAATAAATTAATTATTTGTGGAGTGAAATGTGATGAATAACATATAATGTGAGTACTAACATATTCAAATCGCGGGTGAAATAGACAGACATAACAACAGCACTAACGAAAACTTTAACCCATGGATTATCCATGAAAACCTTTAATTCTGTTTCAACTTTATTTTTAATATCATAAGGGAGGAAATGGTCTAATGGGAATAAAAACATTAATACTAATACTAAGAGGACAAGAGAAATATTCTTGTTATTTTTTTTAAGGACTTGGGTTAATGGTGCAAGGGCTTTTTCCATTTTTTTATACTATATAATAATATTTTTTTTTTAATTAAAATCAAGAATAACTTTCATATTTGTATTATTTAATCCACGTGTGGCTGATTTTGATAATTCTTGTCTTTTTTTTCTTTCATTTGATTTTTTTTTATGTTTCTTTATTTGATTGTAACTTTGGTTCATATCTTGTTCAATTTCAGAATAATGCAACAAAATATAATCAATTATTAAATTTTCAATTGCCCACTTAAAAAAATTTAATTGTCCGACAGTTGTTTCAATTTTTTGCCCTTCTTTATATTCAAATTCAATCCTTTGCCTTCGACAAAAGGGATCAAACTTTTTCTTTGAATATGATTTTAATTGAGACTTATAGGATTGATATGTATTGAAATGTTTATGGATATAATTACCTTCTTTATCAAATGTATTTTTTCCATCCTGATTACAATAAATACAATAAAATATATTAAATTTTTTAGAATAATTTGTTACAAACCAATCAATAATACGAAGGGATACTTTACTATTTGTTTCAATAATATCTAATAAACTTTTTAAATTTTGTTCATCTCTATAATATTTATATAAAGAATTTAACAAAACGTCAACCATTTTCTTAATAATAAAAAAATCCCTTTAAATAAATTATTTCTTGATCCAATAAATACCTTGTAGATATGCGTCTGCGAGATCATCCTTTTTCTTTGATACATTAAAAATTTCTTTTATTTCATCATCTTCATCTTCTATCATCTTTTCTGTATATTTGATACTTAAATATTTGTTCTTTTTATATTTATTCTTTTTATCGTCATTGAAAGGGCATATTACGAAAGGTCCTTTATAAACTTTTAATTTATTCCTTGCATTTACCATAAATACTTCCTCTATACTTGATTGTTTGTTAAGAACACCTTCCATTATAAAAAATGTGTAAATTATCATTTGGATACTTTTCATTGTTGGATTTTTTAAAGCAGGTTGATTTTCAATCAATACAGTTTTTATGGATGAAAGATCGAAATCCTTTAGATTTTCGATACAATTCTTTGATATTTCGAATAAATCATAATTTGAATTTAATTTTTTAAGTTGTTTTTTATTAAATTTTCCTTTGTGGGATGTACAACAATATTCAACATCAGAATCTTTAACTTTATATGTTGCATATTTTTCACACTTTTTCCTTAATTTTACTTGACAAATTGGACCTTTGTTTAAATTAATGATTCCCCATTGTTTAATTTTTTCATCACAGGTTAATATACAATAAGCTAAATTTTTTATTCCAACATCAAATGATAAATAATCCATATATATTTATAAAGAATCATTTTTAAATATTAATAAAAAATCGGTATCCTTCTTTAATAATTACATTGTATGTTAGTATTAAAAATGATAAAATAGTTAATGGATAGATATGGTCCGTATATCTTAAATCGACGATTGGATCTAGGAATTGATTTACATAGGATTCTTTCCTTTTTACATTTCTCATTTTACATTCTAAATAAGCAACAGAACATATCCGATAATTTGTAATTACTTTAAATGAACAAAATGCCAATGCTAATAAATATAAATTCTTCCAATATGTTTGAATAAAAGATAGATAGACTCCTAATATAAGATAACTGTAAACAAATAATATTACATACATTTATTATATTTAATAATAATATAATTAATGGATATTAATCAAATAATACTATTTACGTTCATAATTTATTTTATCTTATATCGTCAAAAAAATCTTGAAGGATTTGATGGAGAAGTAAATATAGAAACATGTATTCAACGAATGTTAAATTATGAATGTATTGACAATGAAAAAAGAGGAAAATTAAATAATGATTGTAAAGATCTTGAAATAATTACTCCTTCAGGTATATCAAATATATCGTGTGAAGATGAAGTATTGTTTAATACTTTGGTCTGTAATAGGATGATTTCAGAAGGGGCATGTGATTGTGATTATGGAAGAAAACAAATTGCAACATCTTGTAATATCGAACCTTTATTTATTAAGTGTCCAAGTGAATTAAAACAAAAAGATTTAGAAATTGTGAATAAATTTAAATCTTTGAATAGAGTTGTGCAAAGATGTAAAAAAACAGAAATAAAACAAAAAAAACCTTATATTCTTTATTTAATTATTGGACTATTATTTATATTTGTAGTTATTCTATTTTATAAACAAGAATAAAATATAATATATATATATATTATTATGGAAACAAATAAAGGTAATATAGTCGAAGGATTATGTATTCTACCAGAATGTCATTCAATCGATAGTAGTGAACGATGTCAAAATGAAGTACATTGTCAAGCATTATTGACAGAAGGAGTAATACAATTACCACCTACATGTACAGGTGATCCACTTGATTGGACTTCATCATCAGTAAGGAATTTATGTACTAACCTTGATAGTACAAAATGTGAAAGAAAAAGTGGATGTATATGGGAAAATAATCAATGTATAATGAGTGATGCATCAATATGGAATACAATTGATTGTCAATCAGCATATACACAAAATACAGAAAATATAAGTGGAACATGTATGGGTTCTGTTGCTACAACCAAATCAGAATGTAATTCATCTGGGGGGACATGGGCACCTGGAATATCCAGTCATGATTACCCTACTGGATGCCCAGAAGGATGTACATATAATCCTGGATTAAAATTATATGAATCACCTGAATGTATATTAAATAATGATACAGACAGTGAATATACTTTTGATATTAGAGCAACATGTATTGAATTAACAAATGAAACAGATTGTTTTTCAGATTCAAATTGTATTTGGCATCAACAGCGAAGTGAAGATAAATGTCTTCCTAAAACAGATAATTCTTGTAATAATTATTTTAGAAATCCAGCAGTATATACTTCCAATATAGAGGATAGTCAAGTAAATGTATGTTTGCCTGGTTGTAAATTTAATCCAAATGATTTAAGTTACTGTAAATCAATCGATATTGTAAATAATAAAGATTTATGTGGAACATATCAGACAATTGAACCTTGTTTGAATAATGAAATGTGTAAATGGGAAAATGAAGTATGTAAATTAAAAATTGATAATTGTTCAACAAAGGAAACAAAAGAAGAATGTTATACAGATACTTCTTGTAAATGGGAATCCGATAGATGTCAATTTGTAAAATTATGTAGTGATTCTTCGATATATCAACAATGTAAAAATGTAGGTTACTGTGAACATGATAGTAATAATATATGTCGTGAAAATTGCGGTCAATGTATGAGTGATATTTGTTCTCAAAAAACAGACTATAATCAATGTCAACCCTTAACACACTATACTCTTGATGAAAATATTATCTGTGATAAAAATGCGGATGATTCATCATTATGTGGTGATGGTTGTTATTGGCGAGGATTACCTCAAGGAACAGAAACTCAGACAGGGAAAAAATGTTTTGGATTAGCATCATGCAAGGTTCAAGGACTTATTAGTGGAACATATGGGACTGATAATATTTTAAGTATTTCAACAATAACGGACAAAGAAGGCTCAGAAACAGAATCAGAAATTATGATTACTAAAACAGATGGTAGTACTTATGATAGTGGAATTTTCTTTGAAGGGGCAGATATGAGTGGAGTAAAAATTAATTTTATTAATAATGGCACAAATCAATGTTCTATCGAAGGTGAAACAATCATATCTAGTAGCTCTACTAACACCTTTACGATACCTCAAAGATATTCATCAAGTGATATCACTTCAATTATTTCAAACTGTCAAATTGAAATTAAGGAAGGATGTTTTTCATTAACTCAAGGTGATCAATGTATCTTATTAGATGCTAATGAACCAAGTTGTGTAATGCCTGGTACATCTACAAATGAAGAATGTACAGTTACATCAGGGCAAACTTGTGGAAGTGGAGATCTATTTGGATGTAAAGTTCTTCCTGATTGTTCAGGGACGGTTGATGCTACGAGTGATGAAGTCCCCAGTACATGTACTCTTAATGAATGTAATGCCCCTACAAGTGGTGAATGTGAAGAAGGTTGTGGACTTCGAACAAATCGGACCTGTACAGAGACAGCAACAGATTCAGTACCTACAGATTCTACTGCTTGTAGAGTTGTTGATGTATCAGATCCAGCAACAGCCCAAGGACTTTGTGAGGCTGTAATGACAAATGCAGATAACACAGTACAAGCATGTACTTACAGTTTAAATGAAAGATGTGTCCCTGAACCTACATGCCCAGAAACAACCGATGCAGATACATGTAATGCTGTATCAGGATGTAATTCTGTTACAACCCCTTCTTCAGATGAAACTTGTGTACCACCCACTGTCGATTGTGTAACTGGTTACACACAAGGGGATGCTTCAACATGTCCTACTGGTTGTACATTGACAGATGCTATCGAAGCAATAAGCGCCGCCGACGCTTCCTGTGGTACTACTGGTACAGGTACTATTGAATGTTCTTCAATAGTAGGACCAAGTGATCAGGCTGATTGTCCAGCAGGATGTACCTTTGACGCTAATACGTGTGGTACTACTGGTACAGGTACTATTGAATGTTCTTCAATAGTAGATCCAAGTGATCAGACTGATTGTCCAGCAGGATGTACATTTCAGCCGGCACAAGTGGAACAGGCAGCGCAAGAAGAATCTTGTACAGCAACAGTTACAGATTGTACTACAGGTTATGTCGCTGGTACAGATTCATGTCCAACTGGGTGCGTTTTTACACCAGCTGTCGAGGAGATTTCTCAATGTTTAGCCTTTGATTGTAATATAAATAATCAAAATGATTGTAATGCGGATGCGAATTGTAGATGGATCGATGAAGTCGTTGGTTCATGTTCCGATGGAACTTCACAAGACGAAAATGCATGTACTGTAGCAGGGGGAACCTGGACCCCTACAGTTCCTGGATTCTGTTTTAATAGAGATATATGTACTAATCTAAGTCCAGGTGGAGATGAAACAGGTTGTATCGGCCCGTGTACTTTTACCGATAATATACCTGCTTACGAGGTGGGTGATTCATGTGAAGGTACAATACATAATGGTGAATGTCAAATATCCGGTTGTACTTTAGAAGAAAAATGTATTCCAAAGAATACTGATATATGTACAGAGAAAATACAATCAGAATGTCAAGAGACTACTTTATGTGAATGGATAACAACATTACCTACAACATGTCATTTAGAAAAAAGCGCTAGTAATACTGATGATATTCTTCCAACACCAGAAGAAATGTCGGAGTGTAATGGAAAAACAACATTAGGTGATGGATGTGCTCTAACAAACCCTGTGAACTATAATTGTGTCCCTGATGTAGACGTTGGGGTGGACGCTGAGAGCCCGCTTCCTGATGGTATTTGTGTACGTAAACAATTGTGTGAATGGGATCAAAATATAGGTGATAATGGTTATTGTAAAACGTATAATAATCAACAAGAACCATTATGTACTAACAAATTAGATAGTGATACATGTAATACTAGTGGTTGTTCGTGGGAGTTAAGGGGATCAAAAGAACCAGGTGAATATGCCCGATGTGTCGGAGATAGTTCTTGTAGTCCACCAAGTAATCTTTATGCAACTGAAGATGAAATACCTTCTTTATGTGAAACCGGTTGTACGTTTGAACCTTATAAAGAACCTTATCCTAACCCAAATACAACTGATAATGCTGCATGTATTAGAGGTTTAACAGATAAAAAACTATGTGAAAAAATTAATACCGTTGGAGAATTTCCTCTTGAAAGTTCAGATTGTCCAGAAACCTGTTATTGGGATGATACATTAAAACAATGTAAAGATATGGATGATACAAAATGTTTACTAACAGAAGTAAGTCCCGGTGTTTACGGAAAAAGAACAAAAACAGAGTGTGATACAGAAGTCGATGGAGTAAAAGCATGTGAATGGAAAAATAGCACATTTGATGGAATACCACTTAATGAACGCCTTGATGCTAGATCAAATCCATTGTATAATGGTCCACAATGTCAACTTAAAGAAGATGCCTCTTGTGATGATACATTAGATCAAACTGAATGTTCCAATGAAAGTGGTTGTAAATGGAAGTGTAAGATCCCTAATAATCATGTAGATATGGGTTATGAGATTACACCCTTAGATAATTCAGATATAGATTATGATAAATATTATAATCAAGATGAAATAACAGCAGAATGTTCTAGTGAATCTTCCGGTACACCAGTAGTAAACTGTTTATTAACAAACGATACATATGTTTTAGAAGGATGTATTAAAAATTTGAAATGTATAGGGAATGATATAAGTTCTTGGAAAACAAATGAAGGTGATATAATCATACGGAATGAATTCTCAAATGATATTGGAGATTTAGATGGATTTAATCCAAATAGTAATGGAGATTTCCCATGTCCATTACCATATTCAATTACCACAGATGAAACACTTACATGGACAACTGGAACCGATGAAGAAAAAATACAAAAGTGTTGCGAAAAAGTTGGGCTATGTTCAGGTAATGACGATCCAACAACTGATATCGAATGTCCAGAAGGTAAACAAATTAAAAAAGGTCCAAATGGTATTGATATTAAGGGATCTGATATAGGTAATTGCTGTAAGATCCCATCTAGCTTTGATATTGAATTAATACTTAATGGTAATTATGATACGACTGTTGGATCAAATAAAGTATTAAAAGATGAGTTTAAAGGGTTAATCAAAGAAGATATTGTTAATATTATTAATCAAGGTAATACCATTATTTCAGATATAACTGTAGATCATATTGAAATCATTAGTATCAAGAAGGGATCAATAAAAATTTTGTTTAAAGTAAATCCCGATGAAAGTGGAAAAATGATTACAAGAGAAGAAATAACAGATCTATTTACAGTTGGTAAGTCACTTGATTCACTTGGAATAACAATTCGTTCAATTGGAATGGAAGATTCTAGTCGGATATTATTTACAATACCATCTCCATTTGGAGGAGAAATAAGAATAACCAAAAAAATATCGATGAATATTTTGTATGGGTTTTTATTATTAGTATCACTACTTTCAATAATAGTATTAATTAAAAAAATATTATAGTAATAATTTACCTTTTATTTTATACTTTTTTATTTCTTTGTAAATAAGATATCTAAAAATATTTATAAAAATAAATTAAAGTAAAGATCCGAATTGAGCACCAAATCCATCATTAAAACCACTCCCTTGAGGAACAGAAGGTGGTGCAGGTGGTGCTGGTGGTGCTGGTGGTGTTGGAGGTAAATCAGGTTCTGATGTTTCATCACCTTCTTCAGGATCACCTCTAATACCAAATATACTCGTATTTACTTCCTTCTTTACCGTTGGGGGTTCTGGATATACACCTGCTCCACCATTCGGATACGAGAATTTATCCAAGAAACTTGAACTTATAGAAGACTCCTTAGGGGCATTTTGATGGGCCAATGAAACATAAATATAGGAACATAAGTTCTTAAACATAACATAAATAATTGGACATAGTAAAAATATCCAAGCAAGATTCACTTGATCATATTGACATAATCCATAGATAACAACACCAATAAGTATTGTTAGTTTAACCTCATCCCACGAATAAAGATTATATAGGTTCTCCATGCGTTGATTGTCATATTTTTTGATGACAGTCCTTGTCATAAAGAGTGAAACTGCCGAAACAATCACATAAACAATGAAAACAATCATTGGTGAACATAATTTCATTGATAATAGATTTAGATTTAGATTCTCCATTTATATAATTAAATATATTTTTTTTTTACTATATAAAAAATACTTGTAAATTAATCATACTATGGGAATACCTTTTTACTACAAACAACTTATTCAAGATTATCCTGAAATTATTTTACCTTCTGAAAACTATAATCAATCACCGGATAATCTATTCTTAGATTTGAATTGCGCAATACACCCTTGTTGTGCAAATAAAACAGATGAGAATGAAATGTATGAATCTATTTTTGAAAAAATTAAAGAATGTATTCATATTACAAATGTACAAAAATTAGTTTATATCGCAATTGATGGTCCTGCTCCACGAACAAAAATGGAACAGCAAAGACAAAGGAGGCTAAAATCACTACAAGAAAAAAAACTATGGGATACAAATCAAATTACTCCTGGAACACCCTTTATGAATAGTTTAAATACTTTTTTAAAAGAAAAATGTAAAACTCTAAAAATAAATTCAATACTTTCAGATTCAAACGAACCTGGAGAAGGAGAACATAAAATTATGAAATACATGGACAGATTACCCAAAAAATCAATTAACATTGTATATGGCCTTGATGCAGATCTAATTATGTTATCTATGATACGAAAACATAAGATATATCTTTTACGCGAAAGAACTGAGTTTAATATAGAGAATCTTGATACTGATTATATTTATTGTGATATTCAATTATTAAAACAATATCTAATTGAACGAATTAAAAAACCCTATTTCAAAATAACAAATGATATAATTCTTAATGATTATTTATTCCTATGTTTCTTCATTGGGAATGATTTTATTATTCATTCACCTTGTATCAATATCCGTTACAAAGGATTAGATCGATTATTAGATGTTTATAATGAACTTCAAGAAGAATATTTTGGACATTTTTTTCTATTGTCCGATGAAAAAAAGATTGATTTACACAATTTTAGACTTTTCTTAACAAAACTTGCTTCTAACGAAGATAAGTATTTTAATGAAATTATACGGATAAGGAAAAATCAAGAACTTAAATATAAGAAAATATATAATGAAATACTTCAATCTAAAGAATTTAGTCTCTCTGAAATTCAAAATTATTCGCATGAAAACCTACATACATCGGAAGATATTTTCAAAGAGTTTCAAAACCATTTACCGATTATTTTAAGAGAGGATGAACATTCTATTCTTAAAAATTATTATTCTTATCATATTTACAATACACTTTTTCCAAATCCTAGTCATGAATATGTTCTTAAAGAAGAAATACAAAACCTATGTCATGAATATTTAAAATCAATTCAATGGACAGTGGACTATTACTTTCATGAATGCACCAATTGGAGATGGTATTATCCTTATCATTTTTCACCCTTATTAAAAGAATTATCAAAGTATACAGTATCTCTTGAAAATATACAAGATATAGTTAAAAAAGAGAAGAAACCACATACACCTGAAGAACAATTAAAAATAGTGTTACCTCAGCAAGAAGATTCTTATTATTATCCAAAAAAAACACCCTTACATTCATTTATGAAGCGTTATTATTGGGAGTGTCATCCTATAATGCCTAATCATTCATAAATTATCTTTCACATGGAATAGGTTTCATCCAGTCTAGAACCTCTTCATCTTTGTCTAATTTTTTAAGTAATTCATAATCAGTAAATGCTTTTATTTTATCAACCCATAATCTTTCACCATTGATAGTTTTGATACGCAAATTAAAGACTGCGGAATTATTATGAGTTATAAATAGTGATTTATAAAATTCAAGATCTTTTTGAAGGGTGTATATTTTATGAATATAATTTATTTCTGTCTTACTATCTGCTTTTTTTTCTTCGGGAAGATTACGAATTAGAAAGGGAGTATTTTTAACCATTTTAAAATAAAAGGAATAATAATAATCAAATTTATGCAAAAAATTATACCATTATTACTATTTTGGTCAACCTTTAATACAGCCTTTACCTATCAAATCTATAAGATAAATCATAGATTATTATCTAAATAATACTATATGCAAATCAGTTATTGTTTAATTGGATTTACTCTTTTGTTTTCAAGCATTTGGATGAGTATAATGGATCGTAATAAAGAAAACTTTGTGCGTTTTTATAACTTATTAGATTCAGGACAAAAAGAAAAATATGAAAAAATTGTTATGGAACGTATGATGATCTATATAGTAGGTATGTTTTTAGGAGTAATTTTTGGTTACTATTATTTTCATCAAAACAAAGGTAAAAAAAACATATTCTGTAAAGTGTTAGTAATATCATATTGCTTCAAGTTAGGATTTTATTATTTGTTTCCAAAGAGTCCTTTAATGCTGTACTCTCTAACATCAACACAACAAACCGATGCATGGGCTGATATTTACTCGGAAATGAAAAATCGATGGATTAAATCTCTCGTTTTAGGTTTCTTATCCTACCTATTCTTATTATTTTCTTTATTAAAGTGATAATGTATGTCCTATAAACTCTGATTTATTTTCAATGAGAGAAAGATATTTCTGTTTTAGATATTCTTTCTTAGAAGGATTATTTTCTTTGTAATAACATTGTTCAACTAGTTTATTTACACCTTGGACAATTTGATCTGGTAGTTCATTACCATTCCATGTATTCCAATTGTTGACATAATTATCAGTAAGTGAAATTTCTGGTATTGAATTACAATTTAGTTCATCATTTGTTTCGGGTATAAGGTTCTCCGATTGTTTTGCCTTGTATAATGCCCATGCCCCCAAACACATACAATGGTTCTTACCTGATCTTGATAACGACCAATCACTTTGACCTGTTTGAGAAGAAAATTGTTCAGTATTTTGATTTACATCGAAGCATATTTGATGAACACCTCCACCTAATTCACTGCAATAACCTTCGCAATCCCATGATCCACCTGAATCTGTTGCGTTATTTTCATTTCTACACGGTTCTAATGGCTCTCCATATACATTATTCATTTGATTATCGAATGGTTCTGTAGTACCACAATTAAATCTTTCAGGTGAAGGAGGTATTTCATTATTTCCAACCAAACTTAATAATACAAATATATCACCCATACCACCGCTTAAATCTTCTGGTTGTTGGCATATACGTGTTTGACAATATTGATCAGCATCAACAGTGTGTGTATTTGGATCAAAATGAATAGGTTGTTCTTCCATCTCATTTTGTCCGAATAATACACCAATAATTAATCTTCCCGATGTTGTCCTTATACCATTTTGCGTTTTACTATCAGAACATTGGTACGCAGTGACTTCGGGTGGTATTTCTTCGCTAGTAATACATGGATCATCAATTGTTATCACATAATGAGGATATGGACCATCTGATAAATCCACTGTATGTTGTTCAACCTTTGCATATCTCATTATATCGCAAGGACACGGTGTACAACAACGATAATACTTTCCAAACCATTCTTGTCCATTTAAATCCTTTAAAACAACATTATTTGTAATATTACCACCGGAACGATTTGGCGACACAATCGAACCACTTACACCGCAATAAAATTGATTATATAATTTGAAATGTCTCTGATCAATGTCCATATTATTTACGAAATAGTGATAAAACATAGGTCCTCCTGAATTACGTCCTCTATCAGGAAAGATATTTGAATAATGTTCAGTCATAAAAACATCAAATAAATCTTGTTTTTCATCATTTGTGAAACCTTCAACCTTTCCTTTTTTAAATATGCATAAGACTAAAAGAAAAAAAATAAATGTCCAGAAACTAAAATATGATTTTTTAGCCATTATATATATAAATAGATTATATTAACATATCTATAGGACATGGACCAATATCTAGCATTCTTTGATGGATATCTTGAATGGAATAACCTTGTTTGACCATTTGTTGTCTAAGATAGAGGAAAGTTTTCTCACCTATCTTATAGGTAATTGCTTGTCCGGGCATATCCATGTATCTTAAGATAGATCTTTCAATTTGTTGCTCCGAAAAATGTAAATGTTCTTTCATTAGTATAGCACATTTTTCATAATCCCAACCAAAATAATGGATTCCTGTATCGAGTATCAATCTTAATGAACGTAATATTTCATACTGAAGTTTGAAATAATATTCATATTTATTCTTATAATTACCTAAATTCTCGCAATACAATGCCCATCCTTCTGAATAAGCAGTATTCCCTAATTTAACATAATCAGGTTTATCCGATTGATTGTTTCTTGAAATCTCTAAATGATGTCCAGGAATCCCTTCATGCAAACTTAATACATACAACTCATGTTTATTGACTTCTTCGGGTTTCAAAGTATTAATATAAAATGTACCTTTTTTATTTCCTTTGAGATCACCTGGAAGATAATAAGCAGTTGTGTGTTTATTTTCTAAACTTACTTTTTTAATCTTATATAATTCTTTATCAAGGACCTTTCCATGAAAATATTTAGGGAAGATTTTTTTTTGGAGATCACTCCTTATTTTTTTTAAATCATCGAGTATATCTTTTGAATTGTGATAAACATGTTTATCAATATCTTGAATATTTAATCTCTCTTTTTCCTTAACTAACCTTTTTAATTCCCTCCAACCTAAATCATGAACCTGATGAGGTGTGATTCCAGTCAATGTTTCATGTTGAATAATACGTTTGTATGCATTTTTCCCACCTTTATACGATTGTAAGCCTATATTTTTTGAAGTATGTGGATAATATTCTTTGATTAAGAATTTCAAAAACAACTCTAAGTTTTTTACTAAATATTTCTCAACAGATTCATCCCAATGTGCTGGTTTGAATCTATTTTTAATCTTATGTTCATAGAGTCTATTTTTTAAGATATCTTGGATGTTTTCTATCATTTTATCAACAGTACGATATGATAAACAAACCTTGTTACGGATACCATTTTTCATTTTCTTGATAATTTCTTTAGTAACTGAAGATAACGAGGTTAATCGGTTTAAAAAATATGTATAATCCTTTCTATTCTTAAAAAGATAATATCCATCCCCTCGACATTCAGTAACATAATCAATCAGTAGATTATCGCGATAACTTACGGGCATATACATATAAATTTCATATTCTGTTTCCATATGCATATTAAATATTATATCACGGAGTATTATTTTATCATAAAATGTTCTATCTTTTTTCTTCTCTAGAATTTTCCTGTATTTTTTATCTAAATTGTACAATTTAAGATAATAACCTTCAGAATAAATATTCGGTTGAATATGTTTCCTACTTGTAAATTCTTCTTTTAAAAAAAAATCATTCAAGGTTGGATTAATTTTAATTAACTCATGAAGATACTTATCGCATAATTCCATATATTATATATCAATATTATATCTCCTCTAAATCAATTTCACCTTCATCTTCCTCAATAGGGAAATCATTCGTAAATTCAACTCCATCGAGATCTTCATTAAATTCGCTCTCTTCACCCAATTGAATGGATTCAGGGATATGCTTTCCGTCTTTCAGAAGACGGACTTGATTATCATCATAAGTATCAATAATATCACATTTATCATCTTGAAAATCACGTAGAGAAACAAGGACAACATCCTGTAGATTGACATACTTCCTTTTTCTCATTGTTCCACAAAGGATTGCTATCCTTTCTTTTCCATCAAAACAATTGACATCGAAACGACAATTCCCTTTGCATGCTGTAATTTGGGCATATTCTTGACCATCTTCTTTGAAACGAAGGGCTTTTGTTTCAAATCCATCCTTCTTTCCTCGTTTGTGCTTTTTACCACCCTTCTTATTTCCACGACCCATCTTTATGTATATTACTAACAATCATAATAATAACTATCAAATTTTAAATTATTATAGAAGGAACATGGGTCAATCCTTCATAGAGACTCGCTATAACCCTTGTTCTCCCTTGAACTACTTCATAAAATTTTGTCTCTTTAAACCTCTTTACTACAATTGGATCAAGTGATTTTTCTTCTTGAATATCTGAAAGAACTCTGTCAAACTTATAAATTGGTAGTGGGTCTCTTTTAAGAAGCTTAATACCCACTTTCTTTGCATTATCACTACAGACTTCATTTACCTTTTTCGTCATCCCTTGATCAAAGAGAATGTTTTGAATTGGTATGTATCGGAAATGGTCATTTTTAACACCATTTTCTTTCACATCGGCAACTGGATAATGTGTAATTTTTTCCATCTAAATTTGATATACATTTAAGTTTATGTTTTAAATCAAATTTATGGTATATTTCCTTATCACTGAATCCCCTGCAAAGGCTAAAAAAATCCAAGGATTCTTGTCAAAAGAGTATGTTGTGAAATCATCCTGTGGACATATTGTCGATCTAGAAAAAAAGAAGTTATCAATTGATGTTGACAATAATTTCAAACCAACCTACAAGGTAATGTATGATAAACGAGATGTTGTAAAAATGTTGAAAGACAATTCAAAAGGTAAAAATGTTATCTTTGCTGCTGATGATGATCGTGAAGGAGAAGCAATTGCGTGGCACACTGCAAATGTACTCAAAACAAATATCGATCAAAATAACCGTATTATTTTCCGTGAAATTTCAAAGAAAGCAATTTTGAAGTCACTTGAGTCACCCCAACAAATCAATATGAATGAAGTAAATGCTCAACAGGCTCGAAGAATTATTGATCGTTTGATTGGATTTAAGTTATCTCCTTGTTTGTGGCAGCATATTCAATCTAAAGAAAAAGGTCTTTCAGCTGGAAGAGTTCAGAGTGCTTTGCTTAACCTACTCGAAGAAAGAGAAAAGCACATTGAAAATTATGAAACAGACCTTCTCCTCGATATCAAAGGAAAGTTTAATGGATTGAAAGAAAGCGAATTCATCTTTACAAAAGAATATGATATCGATGATACGTTTATAAGAAACCTCTTTATGATCTTTGGGAAGCAACGTATGTTTCAGGTTTCAAAATCAACTAAAAAGAAAGATAAAAGTTATCCAAAGAAACCATTTATAACATCAACCCTTCAACAGACTGCACAAAGCGAACTTGGTTTTCCTGTCAAAATGACAATGGATGTTGCTCAAAAATTGTATGAAAATGGACATATTACGTACATGAGGACTGATTCTACTTTCATTTCCAAAGAATTTCAAGATAAAATGGAAAAATATATCGGTGAAACATATGAACCAAAGTATTACTATACTCCAAATGAAAAAAAAGTTAAGGGAGCCCAAGAAGCCCACGAAGCGATCCGTCCAACACAGTTAGTCAAAACACTAGATCTAACAGATGAACAAAAGAAATTATATCAATTGATCTTTAAACGCACAATAACATCTCATATGAAACCAGCAGAATACGATGTCTACAAAATCAATTTGACAAATAGTGCTACAAAAGATGTTGGATATTTTACAACTAATTATCGCCAATTACTCTTTCCAGGATTCCTTGCTTACAGTGGAAAAGAAGCAGAGGGGGACAAACCACAGTTCAAGGAAGAATATGAACTCGAAGAATGTACGAGTTCAGAAAAAGAAGGGACTAAACCAGCGTTGTACAATGAATCAGCGATTGTTAACCTTTTGGAGGAAACAGGGATTGGCCGTCCATCCACCTATGCTGCGATTATTTCAACTCTTGGAAATCGTAAATATACTGTGATTGAAAATGTTAAACTCGATGATATTGAAATGAAAACAATTCATTTGAACAAACAAGGTTCAATCAAAGAAAAAACAATTGTTCAAAAGGGGAAAGTATTGAAACAACGGATAAGGACAACGCCACTTGGTATCAAGGTATTACACTATCTACAGACACATTTTGCAAATATTCTAAAGAAAGAATTTACATGTGCTGTTGAAGTTGATCTCGATCGAATTGCGGAAGGAAAGGTAGATTATATTGATATTATCAGAAAAGTCTACAATTCATTTATTAATGTGGTTGAAAAGCAAATGAGCATTCAAAAGAAAGGGACAATTCAATTGTTGGGTGAAAAGCAAGGGAAAAAGATATATTTAGGAAAGGGGAAATATGGTCCTTATCTTCAAATCATCAATGATAAAGATCAGAAAAAAAATATGAGCCTTGAAAAATATTTTGAACTTATCAAGAAAGATGAAAACAATTTCACATTTGAAGATGCGATACAATTTCTAAAATTTCCAAAGAAGATTAACGAAGAAATTACAATTCATGTAGGTCCTTATGGATATTATATGAAACATAATAATAAAAATTATAAAATTAATCAATCTGGTAAGTATACAGAAGAGTATTGTTTAAGTGTTATCCGTAAGTAATTCAATGAATTGATTGACTTCTTCTTTAGTTATAGGGATAGAATGCATTAAAGCATGTTGTTTACAAAAACAAGGGAAAAAAAAAGGAAACCATGCGTTTTTATTACATATATCTCCTTTCCGGGGTCCTTTGAGTAAAATATGATTGCATTGATAATTCATGTATGTTTTTTTATATTTTTTTTTAAATAATTTAAAAGTAAATAATAAAAGATGAACAGTATGAATCCATTCCAACAGATTCCAGAAAATGAAATCCATTTTTTTAAAGAAAAGGTAAAGCATTGGTTACATGTTGATCAACAAATTGCTGATTTAGAATCACAAATCAGGGATTTAAAAAAAGTAAGGAATAAAGAATTAGAACCTGAAATCACTACATTTATGACAAAGTACAATGTAACAGATCTCAATACTGACAATGGAAAGCTCCGTTGTCAAGAAAGAAAAACTAAAAAGGGTTTAAATAAAAATAATATTCGTGAAAATCTATCCAAATATCTCACTGAAGAAGATAAATTAGATCAAGCAATGGATGATTTATGGACAAAAAGAGAAATTAAGGTATCTTATAAACTCCGAAGAATTAAAGATAAAAAATAAATTATATCTTTTTGACATAAAAGTGAGTAAATATAATTAAGTATATTGTGATTGTTATATGACAAAATAAATGACTTTTTTTATTCGGTATAATATATTTTATAAAATAAAGAATAACTGATAAGAATAGAAGATAAATTCCATTATATATATTTTTTTGCATTATCATAAATAATAGGAAAAGGAAAGAAAGTATCATCCAAAATCGATCTGAATATTTGAAAAAGGAGTGACTATATTTATGATTTAATAAAGATGTAGTTATCCCGGTAAATATAATAAATGTTAATAAATAAAATTCTTTTTTATGACAATAACAATGGAAAAGGTTTGACATTAGGAGAATACCAAAAATAAAAGAAGACAAATAGAGTGTATTATTCATTTTATTTTTTTTAAATGATATAATATATGGAACAATATATTATCCGTAAAGTCTCTAAAAAAAGAGGTAAAAAATATTATCATAAATATTATGATAAAAAAGAAAAAGAAATAAAGGATGAAAAATATATTCAAAAAGTGACTGAAGGATTATACATTTCCCCTGCTTATGATAATGTTAAAATTAACCTCAAAAAAGGAAAAGTAAGGGCAATAGGATATGATACCGAAAATAGACCTCAGTATATCTATGATAAGAATTACATCAAAAAACAGAATGATAAAAAATTTGACCATATGTCCGTATTTGGGAAGAAGTTTTCTAAAATTAATGAAACAATCAATCAGGATTTGTATTCTACCAAAGATTCAAAAGAAAAACAAGTTGCATTAATATTAAAATTAATCATGGAATGTCATTTTCGAATCGGAAATGAAAGATATTCAAAAAAATACAAATCCTATGGAACAACAACATTAGAGAATAAGCATGTCAAAGTAAAAAAAGACCATGTTATCATTGATTTTATTGGAAAGAAAAAAGTAAGGAATGTATGTACAGTGAAAAATAAAAAAGTAGTGAAAACATTGAAAGAAAAGAAAAAGACCCTGAAAAAGAAAGACCGCCTGTTCACTTATCGAAAAGGGGATCAATACTTTAATATTCAATCATCTGATGTTAATAAATATTTAAAACAGTTTGGCGAATTTTCAGCAAAAAATTTTAGAACATGGGGAGCAAATATAGAATTGATTGTTCAAATCATTGACTATTGTAAAAAATGTGAAAAACTGACAAAAAAAGAAATTCAAAGTATCCTTAAAAAGAGCATCCAAGGTGTTGCTAAAAAACTACATAATACAGAAGCTGTCTGCAAAAGTAATTATTTGGATCCTGAATTGATTCAATTTTTTACGCTCGATAGCAAAGGGTTCTTAAAACATTTTCATACGAAAAACAAAGAAGAATTATACAAAAAATATGTTACCTTTCTAGATAATTTATAAAATATATTAT
>PASS01000073.1 GCA_002712165.1 Fidelibacterota bacterium | reverse complement strand
CTTCCAAATCCTTAAGTTGTGCATTGCATCCAGCTTATAACGAAAGCCCAGCATTGAAGCCATTACGGACATGTAACTTATTGTAAAATTTACATGCCTGCTCGTGTAGCAATTCCAAAAGCAGACCGCTCACTTATTCGCAATACAAGGCTGCTTAGCGATAATGCTTAAAATCCTCTGTTGCCCTAACCAGAGCTGAACGAATGCCGGGCTCCATCGACGAGTGGCCAGCATCGGGCACAACACAGTAATGAGCCCCTTGCCAAACACGGGCTAACCGATCGGCACTAGCAATGGGACAGACCATATCATAACGGCCTTGCACAATAACGGCGGGATGGTTTTCGATCAATTTGATACCTTTTAACAACTGGCCCGGAGCAAGAAAGCCTCGGTTCATCATGTAGTGGGCCTCAATGCGAGCCATTGACAGAGCCCCATTGTAGTAATTGCCTACCCCCTTGTTTCCATCCGATTTTGGATTGAGTGGCACTAGACGCGCGCAGGCATTTTCATAAGCGCACCAAGCCGCGGCGGCAGGCCGATGAATGGCTGGGTCAGGATGAGTAAGCCTGGAGTAATAAGCGCCGAGCATATCGCCACGCTCAGCGGCAGGGATAAATTGTGAAAATAACCGGTAGGCTTCTGGAAAAAAGCGGTCCATACCTCGGCCTTCACCCCCAATGAACCATGCAATTTCATCATCCGTGAACAAAAATATCCCGCGCAGAATAAAACTAATACAGCGATCAGGATGTGCCTGACCATAAGCCAGCGCAAGGGTCGAGCCCCAGGAGCCACCAAAAACACTCCATCGCTCAATACCTAAGTGACAGCGTAATGTCTCGATGTCGCCCACCAAATGATCCGTAGAGTTCTCCACTATACTCGCTTCAGGCGTAGAGCGCCCCGCTCCACGCTGGTCAAATAAGACAATACGGTACGCGGACGGATCGAAGAACCGGCGATACGTCGGCGCTATGCCCGCGCCCGGTCCACCGTGTAAAAAAACTACAGGCACTCCGTTCGTACTTCCAGATTGCTCCCAGTAAATTTGATGTGAAGAACCAACGTCGAGCATACCGCTATTGTAAGCATCGACAGGCGGAAAAAGCTGCCGTTCCTCCCCTAGCCTAACATTGCGTTGGACAAGTCCATTTTTGGTGTTTTCCATAGCAGCGATAGCACACTCTCCTTTGTTGGCTCGGCGCCATTTGGCCGTAAAACTAGACTATATATCAAGCAATTCCCTGCAGATAATGAGGTTACTGTCCAATATTGTTATTCGTACAGACTTGACGTCGAGCCTAATTGATACGAAGTAAATATCTGGACCGCGCCACATAGGTGGGCGGTAGAGATATTTGAGGTGCCCGTATGGGGCCACACTGCTCTCGCTCTAATGGAGGAGACGACAAATGACTAGAGTTTCGGTTTTTTCGAGCCCACTTCTGCTTGGCTTTGACCATATCGAACGTGTTCTAGACCGAGTTAACAAGACAACAGCCGAAGGCTACCCTCCCTACAATATTGAACAAACAGGGGAGCATCGTCTGCGAATTACGGTCGCAGTCGCGGGCTTTGCTGAGAATGACTTAAATGTGACAGTAGAAGATAATCAATTAGTCATTCGTGGCAAGCAACAAGTTGAAAGTAATAACCGCATCTATCTACACCGCGGTATCGCTGCACGCCAGTTCACACGAAGCTTTGTTCTGGCCGAAGGTATTGAGGTGCGCGGTGCGGAAATCGCAAATGGCTTGCTACATGTTGATCTAGAGCGCCCAGTCCCGGATTCTAAGGTGACTCAGATAGAAATTAAGGGTGGTGCCAAGAAGGTGCACGCCCCTAAGACCATAGACGTTAATCCAGACACGTAAAAATGGGCACATAGGTAGAGTGGGGGTAAAACATTTTAGTACTATCGAGTAATGAAACCTAAAAATGATCGCTCAAAAGAAGGTTCGCAATGATCAACAAAGACAAAGATCTGAACGAAAATGAAGTGGCTGAAGAACTTGTTGATGAGCGCTTTGGCACACAGTCAGAGCCGCTGGCTTCACCGCCAGTGGGCTTAGCGCAGCTAGGCCTAAATCAGGTTGCCTACATTCGCCGTTCTGTTGTGAATGACGTACACACCTGGACAATTCACAGCGCATCCGGCGTGCCGCTGGGTTCGGCTGAGAATCTAGACCAGGCCTGGGTAGCAGTGATGCAACACGGTCTCGAACCATTGCACGTACACTAAAGAAATCGCTGACTAAATTAAATCGTAAAACGCAATCTCCGGGCTCTTCGCGGAACACCTTTGGCCATGCTATAACCTCGCCCGCTAGACGACGGCCGCGTCCCCGTAGCTCAGCAGGATAGAGCACCAGATTCCTAATCTGGGGGTCGTGCGTTCGAATCGCGCCGGGGACGCCATCGCCAATCACTGAATTTGAACGCCTTAATATTGCCGAATGAAATATCTACCGCTATACGAGCAAGAGAGACGGGAAGAAAAACTGCCATGAACCTTCGTATAAAACTTGTGAGCGCTATTGTAGCGCTTTTGCTAACTACCCCGTCCCAAGCCCAGAACCAGAATACTGCCGTGGACTTAGCTTTAATACTCGCTGTAGACGTGTCTATGAGCATAGATGAGGGTGAAGCTGGAGTACAACGTATCGGGTATATTCATGCTTTGCGAGACGAGCGGGTCGCAAAAGCAATCCGATCTGGACCCATTGGTAAAATTGCTGTCACTTACATGGAATGGTCTAGCATTTATCACCAACGAGTAGTGGTCCCATGGCGAGTCATTTCCGATTTGCAAAGCGCACGCGCCTTTGCCGCGGAGCTGGATGAAGCCGCTCTAAAATCAGGTAGCACAACCTCAATTAGTGGTGGCATAGATTTTGCCGTAAAGTTATTTGAAGAAAGTGGCGTCGAAGCAACGCGGCAAGTGATCGATATTTCAGGCGATGGTTACAGCGATTATGGCCGTCCACCAATGGAAGCGCGTGATGAAGCTGTAGCCAAGGGCATTACCATAAATGGACTGGCGATCATGAACAAACGTGCTGACTGGAAACAGGCTGCACCCGATGACTTGGATAAATACTACCGTGACAATGTAATCGGCGGACCCGGTTCATTTTACATTGCCGTTCACAATCTTAATGATTTCAGCCAATCGGTTCTGCAAAAATTGATTTTAGAGATAGCTAGTATCCAAACTCTAAAAAAGCAGCGCGGCTAAAAGTCAGTGCAACTGAAATCATCATTTAATTTTCGATAATCTGACTAATTTTTAGATGAAGCTGTATCTTGAAAAATATTCTGATCGTTCATCCACGCCACATCTTCGGCCACATGACAAGCCAAACAAGCACTACGTGCCTTAAAAAATCCATCCCAGGCCCGCTTTTTGTTTCGGCTTTTAAAATCTTCCCGTACCTCACCCCAAGTAGCGGTTAAAAACATAGATTCTGCATTAGCCCTCCTAGCTGGGCGTTTAAGATAACCGTTTTGGATTGTTGTTTTGATTTTGTCCCAATTATAAAGCGCTAAATCATAATTTTCACGACTAAGAGCATCATAAATGCCAAGGTAGCGGTGACCGACTTCCCACATAGGCTGGTCAAAGCCACGCAGATATCGCTGCAACAACTGAAATCGCGTGGTATCATCTGGGGCCTCCAGAAGCCAGTCTTTAGATGGCTTTGCCTCCTGTGCTTGCAGATGAAAAAAAGCGGATGCGAATGCAAGGAAAAGAGCCGCAGCGGCAGTTGAAATAAACCAAGCGGATTTCATAAATCACTCCCTTAATATTATAATCCACGACTAAACAAGAAAAACCTGTGGCCGGTTTTGATTGCGCAGAGTGCCCCAGACCCGGCATAGTCTAAACTGTAAAATACGATAAGCGCATCTATGATTTTGTGAACGACAAACCGAATGCAAAGACCAATGACTTACCTATTAAGTACTGCCGCCGTATTGCTTGTTTTTTGGTTGATCATGTCAGGTATTTATACAACCTTTTTGATCACCGCCGGTGTTATTTTTTCCACCACTATAGCCTTTTTCTGCTCAAAACGCCTTGGAGTGGTAGATCGTGATGGGCATCCTATCCATTTAATCCTAGGTGCCATAACCTATTGGCCATGGTTAGCATGGCAAATTACTACATCTGCCTGGACCGTCAGCCGCATCATTCTGACCCCCAGCCTGCCAATCAGCCCGACCCTAGTAAGGATAAAAGCAAGTCAAAAAACTAACGTTGGCAAAGTTACCTATGCAAACTCGATCACACTAACGCCAGGTACCATATCGGTAGATCTGGAGGGTAATGATATTTTGGTACATGCGTTGACACACAAGAGCGCTGCGGACCTTGCTACTGGTGCCATGGATCTCCGCGTATCCCGCTTTGAAGATAACGGTTTAGGGAATCACAGCGTATGACAATATTTGCTGTAGCCACTATTTCTGTTCTAACTGCCCTTGTCTTAGCGGTGGCACGGCTATTGATGGGACCAAGTATTTTCGACCGGGTTGTGGCAGGTAATACGGTTGGATCACTATCAGTGCTAATACTTGCCCTGATCGGGTTTGTTTTTGGCCGGCCAGAGTTTCTGGACCTAGCTATTACTTATGCACTCCTTAATGTCATCGGCACCATCGCTGTTCTAAAGTATTTTCGCTACGGCAATCTAGGCCGGGCCGATGAAAATGGAGACTCATAAAAATGGAAAATGCCATCGATATTATTAGCTGGGGTCTGTTGATGGGTGGCAGTATCTTCTGCATAATCGGCACCGTAGGCCTAATTCGTATGCCTGACCCTTATACTCGCCTGCATGCTTCTAGCGTCGTCGACACCCTTGGTGCCGGCTTAATCCTGGCGGGGCTAATAGTACAGGCCGGGTTCACACTGATCAGCGCTAAGCTTGCGATTATTGGTATTTTAATTTTCTTCATCAGCCCTGTCGCTGGACACGCCGTGGCAAGAGCAATGATGCACCGAAATACCAAGCCCATACTGATGGACGAGAAAAAGGGAGGCCGGTCATAGCCCTCTTCATTGATTTTATTTTGCTGCTACTGTTAACAGCTATAACCCTAGCAATTATCGGCGTACGCAACCTTTTCGGCCTTGTGATTTTGAGCGGGGTCTACAGCTTCATAATGGCGACTTTACTAATCGCCATGGATGCAGTGGATGTAGGCATGACCGAAGCCGCTGTTGGGGCTGGTGTATCAACGGTCTTATTGCTTTCGGCGCTGCACCTTGCACGTACTGAAGAGGCCCCAGGAAAAGTTTTCCAGCCATTAGCTGCGGTTCTCTCAATGGTAACCGGGGCCACGCTGATTTATGGCACATCAGACCTGCCACTTTATGGTGATCCAGCTGGTCAAGTTCACCACCACGTGGCCCCATACTATATTGAACAAACCCCGAAAGAAATGGGCATGCCTAATGTTGTAACGGCGGTACTGGCTAGTTACCGCGGTTATGACACCTTGGGTGAAACAACAGTGATATTTACTGGAGGACTTGGAGTGATGATGCTGTTGCGAGGACGTAAACGCAACCATCACAATCCTAAAAAAAGCGAGTGTCGACAAACCGATAAATCTGGGAACACCTTATGAGAAACCACCTGATCCTACTTGTAGTCTCAAAAATACTGATTCCGTTCCTATTGCTGTTTGCATTTTACGTGCAGATGCACGGTGACTTCGGCCCTGGTGGCGGTTTTCAAGCCGGTGCCATCGCCGCAGCCGCAATTGTTTTATATGCGCTGATTTTCGGGCGGACCGCCTCCGAAAAAGCTCTGCCACCACAAATAGTGCAGGCTGGAATACCTCTTGGCGTTTTAATTTTTGCGGGTGTCGGCATTTTTAACCTATTCATGGGTGGCAACTACCTTGAGTACAACGTGATTAATAGCGCCCACCCGTTAGAGGGGCAGCACCTGGGCATTATACTTGTAGAGGCTGGAGTGTTCATCACCGTGTTCTGCACCCTGGTAACTATCTTCAATACCTTCTCGCGGTGGGGGCGTTAAGTTCATAATGGAAGACTTGGGTTTACTTGGGGCTATTGGCCACATCAACCGGTTGATCACGGTATTTCTCATTATGGCCGGGCTTTATATTATTGTTGCCCGAAGTAATATGATCAAGAAACTGGTAGGCCTCTCAATTTTTCAAACATCAGTATATTTGCTTTATATTTCTCCAGGAAAAATCATCGGTGGGACCGCACCCATCTTGTCTCCAGAATGGGACACTTATTCCAACCCGCTTCCGCACGTTCTGATCCTGACTGCAATTGTTGTGGGTGTCGCAACACTAGCACTCGGATTAGCTTTGGTTGTGCGTATCAACGAAGCCTTCGGGTCGATAGAGGAGGATGAAATTTATAAGGCCGATATGGACTAGGGCATGTTGGAACAACTTCCAATTCTGATCATCGTTATACCTCTAATTGCAGGCGCTTTATGCACTTTAGTGCGAAACGAAACTGTGTGCTGGGGTCTAACCTTTATTGTAACGGTTGTTTGTTTTACCAGCGCGGTAATCTTACTGAATCTGGTACAGAAGAATGGCGCTATTTCGTATGCGTTAGGAGGATGGACACCTCCGATAGGTATCGAATACCGCGTCGACTTGCTTACCTCCTATGTACTCATTCTAGTGTCACTGATAGCCGGCATTGTTCACATATATGGCCGGCGCTTGGTTCTCTCTGAAATTAGGTCAGATCTGCAAGGCTGGTATTACGGTATGTACCTACTGTGTCTATGTGGGCTTATGGGCATTGTCATCACGGGCGATGCCTTCAATGCCTTCGTATTCATGGAAATTTCGTCACTCTCTATGTACGTGTTGATCGCTCTGGGCCGAGACAAGCGGGCCCTAACTGCATCGTTTCAGTATCTGATTATGGGGACCATCGGCGCTACTATGTATGTGATCGGTGTAGGACTTTTATACATACTTACCGGCACCTTAAACATGGTCGACTTAGGAGTACGGCTAGCGCCACATTTGGACTCAACGGCGGCAATAGCTGGCATGGCATTCATTATTGTCGGTCTATCTTTAAAGCTAGCGCTATTCCCACTACACCTTTGGTTACCGAATGCCTACGCCTATGCACCCTCAGCAACAGCAGCTTTCATCGCAGCAACATCGACTAAAGTCTCCATATATCTTCTGGCTCGCTACCTCTACACCGTTTTTGGATTTGATTTTGCAATTCTAAGCACACCAGTGCCTGAAGTGATTTTGATCATGTCGATTATAGCGATGTTTGCCGGCTCATTCATTGCGATATTCCAGGATAACTTGAAACACATGTTGGCCTACTCTAGCGTCGCGCAAATCGGATACATAACGCTCGGGTTCTCACTGATCAGCGTTAGTGGATTAACCGGTAGCGTCGTACACATCTTCAATCACGCCATGATGAAAGGTGCGCTATTCATGCTCGTGGGCGGGATAGCCTTACAGCTTGGTTCATCACACCTGAGGGACATGGCCGGCATTGGCCGCAAAATGCCGCTGACCATGGCGGGCTTCGTGATTGCCGGGGCAAGCATGTTAGGGGTGCCTGGCACTGTGGGCTTTGTTAGTAAGTGGTATCTGGCCCTAGGTGCTTTGGAGCGGGGCGCCTGGTGGATTGTTGCCCTTCTAGTGATGAGTTCGATTTTAGTTTTAGCTTACATGGGCCGGGTCGTAGAGATGGCCTATTTCAGGCCGCGGCCCGATGGAGCAACTCCACTTCAAGACCCGCCCAAGATTATGTTGCTAATGGCTTGGATTTTGATCGCCGGCTGCGTATTTTTTGGCATCAACACCGATTTCACTCTGGGTACAGCAAGCCAAGTGACAAACTTGCTGATCGGACAGGCGCCATGATAACTAGCGATTTTGTTATGGCTGCTGTTTTATTACCATTTTTAGGCGCAGCGTTTATCTCTATATCAGATGCTCGGCCGAATTTGCGCGATGGTTTCACCATATCATTCGGCATTTTGCTAATCATTGTTGTGTATTCCATCGCCCCAGAAGTTCTTAACGGCGAGCATCCAGAAACTCAGGGCTATAATGTTTTACCCGGCCTATCTATTCGCTTTGAAGTAGAGCCTTTAGGTATGTTATTTGCCATGATCGCATCAGGTCTTTGGATTATTAATTCAATTTATTCCATAGGCTACATGCGTGGTAACGATGAACCGCGTCAGACGCAATTCTTCACTGCCTTTGCAATAGCCATCGCTAGCACTATAGGTATTGCTTTTGCAGGTAATTTATTTACGCTTTTTTTGTTTTACGAAATCTTGACTCTGTCGACCTATCCGCTGGTGACGCACAAGGGCAACGACACAGCGCGAGCAGGTGGGCGCATGTACTTGGTAATTTTACTATCCACCTCCGTACTTTTACTACTGCCAGCAATTATCGCTACCTATTTCATGACCGGCACCTTGGAGTTCCAGGTCGGGGGAGTTTTTGATCCACTGATGAGTACTGGTTTGTTTGGCTTGATGTCATTTCTATTTATTTATGGCGTTGGCAAAGCGGCAGTCATGCCAGTGCACCGCTGGCTTCCAGCAGCTATGGTCGCACCAACACCAGTGAGTGCATTATTACATGCCGTAGCAGTCGTGAAGGCGGGTGTGTTTACAATTGTCAAAATTATTATCTATATTTTTGGGATCGATCTTTTTGCAACTGCAGGCAGCACATCTTGGGTGGTCTATGTAGCTGGATTCACGGTTATCACGGCTTCGGTTATAGCTCTTGGGCAAGACAACCTTAAACGCCGCCTCGCTTATTCTACTATCAGCCAGCTCTCTTACGTGGTACTCGCCGCTGCGATAGCAACACCGCTCGCGATTATTGGTGCGGCATTACACATTGCCGCTCACGCCCTTGGAAAGATCACACTATTTTTTGCTGCAGGATCTATTTATACCGCTGCGCATAAAACTGAAATAAGCCAAATGAACGGCATCGGCCGTCGGATGCCGATTACCATGATTGCTTTTGGTATTGGTGCGCTGAGTATGATTGGCATACCTCCAACTGCAGGATTTCTTGGCAAGTGGTATATTTTATCTTCGGCCATGACCTCAGCAGATATTTTTGTACTTTTTGTAATTTTTGTCTCCACTCTGCTAAACGCCGCCTACTTCGTACCAATTGTCTACAATGCCTTCATGAAACCAGAGGACGCTAGGCCTGATCACGAACACGGAGAGTCACCATGGCCCGTGGTACTCGCTCTAAGCCTCACAGCATTAGGATCCATCGCACTATTCTTTTATCCCGACGTGCCTTTATCACTCGCCGAACAATTAGTGAGGAACTAAATAATGAAAACTCACTCTCACTGGCTGGATAAACCTGGTCTGGCACGCATTCTTTGGGTGGTATTTGCGATAGTCCTGATTGGATTGGTAATCGCTGATTTTTTCGTTACTCATGAACATGGTGGCATCATGGGCTCATTCGGCTTTTACGCCTGGTTTGGAATCGCTATCGGCGGCGTGAGTATCGCTGTATCGAAAGGCTGGAAGTCTGTTTTTAAACGCAAGGACACTTACTATGACTAGTGTTCTTCAACATCCAGCAATTATTCTTATATTGGCTGGTATCATGCTTCCATTTGTGCGTGGTGGTGCGCGTAGTGCGGTAATGCTAGCGACGCCACTTATTGCTCTAGTGCTAGTTTGGACATTGCCCAGCGGTATACCTCTGACAGTATCATTTTTCGGAATGGAGCTCATGCCGATCAAGACTGATACTCTAAGCCGCTTGTTCGGAACAGTATTTACGATCATGGGCTTTGCTGGTGGGCTTTATGCGTTGAGACAACCGCGTACTCAGGAGCTGACCGCAGCTTATATCTACATGGGATTCTCCCTAGGTGTTGTATTCGCAGGTGATCTGGTCACAGTTTTTGTGTTTTGGGAACTGATGGCCCTCGCCTCGGTGATGATAATTTTTGCGAGTGGCACTGAGAGCGCACGACTTTCAGGTATGCGCTACTTGTTGATTCATTTACTTGGCGGCGTCATTCTTATGGCTGGAATAGCGGGGGAAGTGGCTGAAACTGGCGTCGTGGCATTCAGCTCTATGCTACCCGATACATTCCCGCGGTTACTTATCCTAATCGGCTTTTTACTGAATACTGGAGCACCACCGTTTTCATCCTGGGTGTCAGATTCTTATCCCGAGGCGTCCTACAGCGGCATGGTATTCTTGTCAGCCTTCACGACCAAGACTGCGGTTTATGTTCTAGCGCGCGGCTTTCCTGGGGCTGAGATTTTAATTTTTGTTGGTCTTTTTATGATTTTCTACGGAATTATCTATGGGCTTTGCGAAAACAATGCTCGAAAAATGTTGGGCTATAGCATTGTAAATCAAGCGGGCTTCATGGTCACTGGCATTGGTATCGGCACCGAACTGGCGATAAATGGGGCAGTAGCCCATGCATTCGCACACATTATTTATAAAGCACTTCTTATTATGTCGATTGGTTCAGTGTTCCTGATGACTGGCAAAAGAAAGTTTACCGAATACGGTGGCCTCGCTCGTACCATGCCACTAACAACCATTTGCTGCGTCATTGGAGGCCTTTCTATCTCAGCTTTTCCTTTAACCTCCGGCTTTGTCGCCAAGGCGATGATGTCAGACGCCGCCCTGCATGAAGGGCTCATCTGGGTATGGTACCTGCTAGCGGCGGGAACCGCTGGGGTATTTTTAGATGTTGGAATCAAGCTTCAGTACTTTGTATTCTTTGGCAAGGATCGAGGCTTGCGCCCGCCTGAGCCCCCACTGCATATGCGCTTTGCCATGATATTTTTTGCCATGCTTTGCATTGGCATCGGCGTGTTCCCGAGTTTGTTTTATCAGCTTTTGCCTTTTGCTCAGGACTATCAGCCTTACACCGGTGCTCATGTAATTGGGCAGGCGCAATTACTTTTATTCTCTGGACTCGCGTTCTTTCTATGGCTCAGGTTTTATGGTTGGCATTTGATCGAGTCCCTAACGCTAGACTTTGATTGGTTTTATCGTCGCTGGGGCAAACGCGTCGGCAAAGAGTTTGTCGAAAATGCTGGACTCACAAGAGATAGCATAATGACCGATTTGGCGAATGGTGGGTTGAAAATACTTAATGTAGTAAGACATTTTCATGGGCCATCCGGTATCCTAGCCCGCAGCCATCCAACCGGACACATGGTCTTTTGGGCAGTGGCAATGTTAGCGGTATACCTTCTGCTGGACTATATTACGAACACGCGTTGATAGGATTTTATGAACGCTAGGGTGAGCCTCACTTTGAATATTTATGTTGATGCGGATGCCTGTCCCGTAAAAGAAGAGGTCTTCCGAGTAGCAGAGCGGCACTCAATCCGTGTGTATTTGGTTAGCAACAACTGGTACCGAGGGCCGGAAAACCCTCTGGTACACAAGGTCACAGTAGAAAAAGACCCGGACGCTGCAGACGACTGGATCGCCGAGCAAGTTATCAGTGGCGACATTGTGATCACCTCTGACATCCCCCTAGCCGCCCGCTGCATCGAAAAAGGCGCAAAAGCGCTTAGGCCCAATGGTAAACTCTTGAGTCAAGACGCCATAGGTATGGCAATTGCTATGCGCGACCTATCAGCCCATTTAAGAGAAACTGGAAAGATTACTGGAGGTCCTGCGCCCTTTACTAGGCGCGATAGATCGAG
The DNA here is from genome assembly GCA_002712165.1 of Fidelibacterota bacterium. GTDB lineage: Bacteria > Pseudomonadota > Alphaproteobacteria > Rhodospirillales > Rhodospirillaceae > UBA11612. The sequence continues at coordinate 49,903 of PASS01000073.1, read as the reverse complement.
ATTTTCAGATAATCTGGAAACCACCATCCAAGCCGCCAAACGCGGAAAATGACGCCGTAAGTGTGCAGGAAAGCCTCACGACTGGCATAAAAGCCGGCTTTGGCCTTAGAACCAACGTTGCGCCATCATTTAAGAATTATATCTTTCATTTTTCAGAGCTAGCACCTGTTGACCTGCACCTTTCATGGCTTGATACTCAATTTATCCAAGGGGTGCTCCGTGATGGAGCTGAGAGACCGCGGGTTTGAGGCCATGATTGGCCCCAGGCTTACTGTAAACCCTTAGAACCTGATCCGGATTATACCGGCGAAGGGATGGAATAGCCTTATCATAGCTCTCATCCTGAGCTCGCCAACCCGGGTCTCCAAACGTCAATGCCGTCGCAGGAGATTCTTGATGAATATTATGACTCGTCCCCAAGACCTCAGTGTCACCACAGGTCCATTACCCGCTTCACGAAAAATCTATGTGCCCGGCAAAGTCCACAAGAATATTCGCGTACCACTGCGCGAAATTGCCCTAGACCCGTCAGCTAATGAGGCTCCAGTTCGCGTTTATGACACATCTGGTGCGTATTCGGATCCGACTGTGAAGACCGATATCCGAAAAGGGCTTCCACCACTGCGAACTCCCTGGATCGTCGAACGGGGAGATGTTGAAGAAATTGAAGGGCGTATCGTCCGTCCGGAAGACGATGGCCTCGCGCCTGGCGAGACTGGTAACGTGCCAATGTTTGATCGAATGGGCCGTAAGCCTTTGCGAGCTAAGCCAGGCAAAGCAGTGACCCAGCTTGCCTACGCAAGGGCCGGAATTATTACACCTGAGATGGAGTACATCGCTATCCGTGAAAACCTGGGGCGCAAAGAAGCACTGAAAAAAGTTCGCGATGGTAACAGTTTTGGCGCTGCGATCCCTGATCATGTGACTCCTGAATTTGTGCGTGATGAAATCGCCTGCGGACGGGCTATTATACCATCCAATATTAATCATCCTGAATCCGAACCTATGATTATCGGGCGGAATTTTTTGGTGAAGATTAACGCCAATATTGGCAACTCTGCCATCACCTCATCGGTGGCCGAGGAAGTAGAGAAGATGGTGTGGTCGATTCGCTGGGGCGGGGACACAGTTATGGATCTGTCCACCGGCCGCAATATTCACACAATCCGCGAATGGATTTTACGTAACTCACCTGTGCCCATAGGGACCGTGCCAATTTACCAAGCGCTAGAGAAAGTAAACGGCGTAGCAGAAGATTTAACTTGGGAAATATTCCGCGACACCTTAATTGAACAAGCCGAACAGGGCGTGGATTATTTCACAATTCACGCAGGGGTTCGCCTACCCTACATCCCAATGACAGCAAAACGCGTCACCGGAATTGTAAGCCGCGGTGGCTCCATTATGGCTAAGTGGTGTCTTGCTCACCATCAAGAGAGCTTCCTATACACCAATTTCGAGGAAATCTGCGAGATCATGAAAGCCTACGATGTCTCGTTCTCACTAGGTGACGGACTGAGACCTGGATCGATTGCCGATGCCAACGATGAAGCTCAGTTCTCCGAATTAGAGACCCTAGGCGAACTAACCAAAGTGGCCTGGAAACACGACGTACAAGTGATGATTGAAGGTCCAGGCCATGTGCCTATGCACAAGATTAAAGAAAATATGGATAAGCAATTAGAGGTATGCGGTGAAGCGCCATTCTACACGCTTGGGCCTCTGACTACCGATATAGCCCCAGGCTACGATCATATAACAAGTGCCATTGGCGCAGCTATGATTGGTTGGTTCGGCACCGCCATGCTTTGCTACGTCACCCCTAAGGAACATCTTGGTTTGCCTGACCGGAATGACGTTAAGGTGGGCGTAATTACATATAAGATCGCAGCACATGCTGCTGATTTAGCGAAAGGCCACCCAGCAGCGCAGGTCAGAGATGATGCCCTGTCTAAGGCTCGGTTCGAGTTCCGCTGGCGTGACCAATTTAATTTGAGCCTAGACCCTGAGACAGCAGAACAGTTCCACGACCAAACTCTGCCAGCGGAAGGTGCTAAAATTGCACATTTCTGCTCCATGTGTGGGCCAAAATTTTGTTCCATGAAAATTTCGCATGAAGTACGTGAATATGCCGAGAAGGGCATGGAGGAAATGTCCACTACCTTCAAAAAGAAAGGTAGCCAGATTTACCATAAAGCTAAGGACCTAAGTTAAAACTGGCATGCAGCCTGTGGGTGAAAAGCTAGCGAGACCGGGAGGTAAAAAGGTACCGTTTCCGCAAAAGCACTATAAAAATTGTAGATATCGAAAAGAATTAGGCCGCTGCTGGGTTTTGGACTAGCGTTAGAGCTGGCTTCATCATCAGATCAACTACATATCAAATAATAATGCCCGAGGTTTCATTCTCGAGTAAACGCATGATCGACAATGCTGCAATGTGCGAGGTTTTTGGGTTATATGGCGAGGGATTAGCATTAATAGTTAAAGCCATTGATCCAAATTTTCCGGCCGCTTCAATATGATGTGTGTTGCACGCTAGGCGAGGGTCGGCAATAAGCTCTACTTTTGTACCTTGAAAACCGATGCCGGCAAGAGCCGCTGTAGCAGCAACATTCGCATTTTTTGGATACATCATCGCCGCTTCACGAGCACTGCCTGAGAAAATAACCAGCGGTGCCCGAATAGCCTGTAAATTGTGCAAACCTTCTGCCGGAGTGCCTTTCCAAGCTTCAGGCGGCTTAGCAGAACGCAAAGTTACCCGGGTTAGGCCGGCCAGTTTAGCAGATGATAGAGCATCAATACCTGGCAGTGCCCCAGCAGGAAGTTTGACTTTCGCCTGTGTTTTCCTCATTGCAGCTTGAATTGCATTAAACAGATCCACATCAGCAAGACTACCTGTAGAGACAATGATTTGATCAATACCACGTTCAATAAGAGGAACAGCGTAAGCGGCAACGGCAGAATGACCAGCACACTCAACAACAAGATCAGGCGCAAAGGCGAGGAATTCTTCGAACGTATAAACTACTGCATGAGGTCCTACCGAAGCCTTATCCTTAGATAGGCCAAGGGCACCCACAACGTTATAGCGATCCCGTTGTTCTGCACAGAATTGAGTAACGATTTTGGCTATAGAGCCATTGCCGATAAGAGCAACTTTCACCTTAAGCCCTTTAGGATATTGAATCGATCAGCTATGCCCTTTGCTCTGACTCAAGATAGTGCACGCTAGAAGACGCTATCTAGAAGACTTAAGCCTCGTGAGCATTAGTATCCTTACTTAATCTAATGGATTGAAAAAAAACTGTGCCGGAGCCTTTACGGCGGGCCGGAATACTTTTTCATCGCTTTCAGCTTCTTGATGTATGCGCGGATGCGTTGTGCATTCTTACCTACGTCGCTAACACCAACTCGAGAAACCGATCGTATATCGACTACACTGCCTATTCCCTCAGGTGTCAAACGAACAACCATATCGTCGATAAAACCATACCAGGTAGTTTTATCCCAAGCTTCGATTCGGCCTCGTTCCTTGTCCGCGGCCACAATAGTCCAGCCCATATCCTCAGCTGCGGCGAGGGCTAGATCAAAGCCTTCATAAAACGATATCCCCCAGAGTTCTTCTGGCTGAATGTCCGGGTAAGCTCTCTTCTGGGCCTCGGGAACATTTATTATGTTTTGCCCCACAGTCACTTCGCGCAAATATACTGCTTTATTTGTAGCGCTAGTTGCCTCTCGCAACGCCAGCATAGCCTCAAATTCGGGTGGATTTTCAAGGTCAGTCGTAATGTCATGTATTGGTGGTACGGACGACGCCGTTTGCTGCATGGAATAGGGAACATAAAAAGCAAATGCACCAATAACCAGACCAAGCACTGCAACTGCAGATTTCGAAAACCCCTCACCCTTGAACAAGCCAGCAGATATAATCGTCACAATCAGGCAAAGCACTCCACCTACGCCGGCAATTCCCGCCCCATATCGTAAGATTGTGAACGCGAATCCACGCTCCCAAATCTCAAGCCGGTAACCAGTTCCGGATAAAATTGCAACCAACGCTCCAAGAGCTGCAACAGCAAAACTGAATAATACAATGCTGCTATGTTTCCGCACCAACCAGCTTGATTGAGCTGCCCTAGACATTTTGTCCTCCAAAATATTCCTGCTGACCATCGCGCTTAATGAACTAGCTCTCCAATCCCTTTAGAGTGTTAACATAAGTGCGTATACGCTGAGCGTTCTTACCTACATCGCTACCGCCGACCCGTGATACTGAACGGATATCGACAATACTTCCTATTCCCTCCGGTGTAATTCGAATGACGACATCGTCAATAAATCCCATAAATGTAGTTTTATCCCACGCTTCGATACGCCCCTCTTCCTTATCGGCAGCAACAATTGTCCATCCTTGTCTTTCTGCCGCAGCCAGGGCTAAGTCAAAGGCTTCATAAAAACTTAGCCCCCAGAGCTCGACAGGCTGAATGTCTGGATAGCCCTTCTTTTGTGCTTCCGGAACGTTTAGCACACCACCGCGAGTTTCATACTCCACCAAATATTCTGCTGTATTTGGCGCATTGTCTGCTTCTCGTAGTGGCAAAACGGCAATAAATTTCGGCGGATTTGACGTGTCCGTACTGATGTCATGAATTGGCGGAACCGAAGCACCCAGCTGTTGTTGTGCATAAGGAATGTAAACGGCGATACCACCAGCAATCAAACCAATGACGGGCAAAGCTGACTTACTTAGAAACTCTCCTTTGAAGAGTAGTAGCGCTATAGCAATTGACATAAGGCACAGCATGGTACCAGCCGCCGCTATATATGCACCGGACGGCAAAATCATGAACAGCGAAGTTGTTAGCGCAACAAAATCAAGTCTATAGAGAATGCCCGCTAACAAACCCACCAACACACCAATAATAGCAACGGTGAAGCTAAATATAGAAAGGCGCCCAAAATTGCGCTCAAGCCAACCTTGTTGTGTACCTTCAGACATTCATGTTCCTCCCCAAATTATTAGCCTTCTGCGAGGTATTTCTCCAACCGATTTGGCCTGTCTTCACCCCAGAAAAGCCTATTCCCTATCAACACAAATCACTCTCCGATCATACCGTCTGTCTGGGCTGTGTCCACGGTAGTCAAAGCCGCTTGTTTGGCGGCTTACCCGAAATTATAGCCTCTGTGATGTCATAAATACTTCTGCAGACCTCATAAATAGAATCTATGTGATAGATCCAACTGCCCGCTGCGCCATCACACCAACCAAATGCGCCCTATAACCAGCGGTTGCATGCAAGTCCTCGTTCAGGTCTTTGGCTGAAATTGGGATATTATTTATAGCCTCGGCAGTAAATGATTTGGATAGTGCGGCTTCCATTTCCGGCAAACGAAACACAACTGGGCCTGCGCCAACAACGGCAACACGAATACCAGAATTTGTTTCAGCCACCATCACACCAACCACTGCATATCTCGAAGCCGGATTTGGAAATTTCGCATAAGAAGCACGTTTCGGGATAGGAAAACTCACCTTTAAAATAAGTTCGCCGGGCTCAAGTTTAGTTTCAAACATGCCGATAAAAAAATCATCTGCAGCGATTTCACGCTTTGAAGTGTAAACCGTCGCACCCAAGCCAAGTAAAGCTGCGGGATAATCGGAGGCGGGATCATTATTAGCAACTGATCCACCTAATGTTCCGCAATTACGCACCTGGGGATCGCCGATACACTGAGCGAGATAGGACAGGGCCGGTATAGATTTTTGTACTTCTGCAGAAGCGGCAACATCCGCATGGCAAATACCAGCTCCAATAATGACTGCCCCATCACAAGTAGTGAGCTCCTGAAGGTCCTTAAGGTGTTTGATATCGATAACGTCGGATGGCCCTGCTAAACGCTGCTTAAGGGTGGGGATAAGTGTTTGCCCCCCTGCAAGAAACACCGCGTCTTCACCCGCCTTAAAAGCTTTTTCGGCCTCAATAACAGATGCAGCGCGCTTGTATTTAAATGTATACATAAATTCTGCTCCGGATCAGGGCGCGACTTTAACGCCCATTGCCGCTGCGCCGGCAGCAACGGACCTCACAATGGCTTGATAGCCGGTGCAGCGACAGAGGTTTCCTTCAAGTTCGTCCCGGATCATGCCCTCTGTTAAAGTCTTACTATGATTCCGCTCGACAACACCAATCGCACTCATGATCATGCCTGGTGTACAAAAGCCGCACTGCAAGCCGTGATGCTCGCGAAAGGCTGCCTGCATGGGATGAAAGGTACCATCCTTTGCAGATATACCTTCAATTGTTGTGACTGCATGGCCATCCGCCTGCACTGCAAGAGTTGTACAGGCTTTAACTGGACGCCCGTTCAGATGAACCGTACATGCTCCACATTGGCTAGTATCACACCCCACATGGGTGCCAGTAAGGCGAAGTTTTTCACGCAAAAACTCGACCAGCAATGTCGGTGCACTGACTTCAGCGAGTTGTTCGGTTCCGTTTACATTAACGGAGATTTTCACCATGACGACAACATTCCTCCCTTGCAACTTAACTGCGACTAAGTCCGTAAATAGCTGCCAGCACTACAATAGCCAAGACTATTGGAATCAGGAACCACCTTCCGCGACCCTTCAGCCACAATGACCGCTTTTCGGATTGCATTACAACTCCAGCAGGCTCAAGTCTCCCTGAGGGGCTGGCCGCGCATGAAACCTCAGACTCTAGGGTATCTGATGCTTCAAGAGCTGCAATCTCACTGAATTTAGCAAAAAATTCATCGGCCAGTTTTTTGGCTGTCGAGGTAATCAGTCGGCCACCGATTTGTGCCAACTTACCTCCAACAGCCGCCTCAACATCGTAACTAAGCAGTGTGCCTCCAGAATCATCCACGAGTTTAACCTTAGCACCGCCCTTAGCAAATCCGGCGGCACCCCCCTTACCTTCACCTCTAATGGTATAGCCGTTGGGTGGGTCAAGTTCTGACAGTATAACTAATCCTTTGAATGTCGCCTTGACTGGGCCAACCTTAGCCATAACGACAGCCTCGATCTCGGTGTCAGACAGCCTTTGTATGGATTGACAGCCGGGAATGGATGTTTTGAGTATTTCAACATTATTGAGAGCCGCCCACACCATCTTACGCGGAGCGGGAATTACACACTCCCCCTTCATATCCATGATAGTTCTCCGGCTATTTAGAATCTATAATGCGCAACAGATGGCATACGGGAGCCGGGCATTGCAACCACTAGGCATCTAAGTTTCGATGCGGCCCTTTCGAATAGCGCTGTGACCAAATTTGTTACGCACAGCGTCCATTGCCCTCTCCACCTTAGCGTAACGAGTTTCCTCACTCTGAATATTATCTGCAAAAAGATCTCCCTGATCTGGTAGCACCGTCTTAGAAAGCATATCAACGCCTACCCCGATAAGACGAAAGCTTTTACCTGGTATTTCTCTAGCTATCATTGGTTCGACCACCCGAAAAATTGTTTCGGCCAGCTGCGTTGGAACTCTCAGACTACTGTGGCGAGTTATAATCTTAAAGTTCGTAGTTTTCATTTTTAGTGTGATAGCGCGACCCGAAAGGCCTTTCGCCTTAAGGCTTTCAGCCACACGCTCGCATAAAGGCCAGAGGCGACGGCGTAGCTCAGTTGCATCGCCAATATCGTGCGGAAATGTAATCTCTGCAGATACGGTCTTAGAATTTCGATCGGACCTAACGGGCCGTCGATCAATACCATGAGCAAGACGAGCGAGATATTCTCCTGTCTGGCCGTAATTCATACCAAGTGTTCCTTTGCCCTGGCGCTGCAAGTCACCAATTGTATGCAAACCATCAACCTTGAGACTGCCAGCTAAAGCCGGACCAACACCCGGTAGCCGGGAGACAGGCATATCGTGCAAGACTTCAATGGCGTCTTTTTTACCTATAACCGCAAAGCCCCGAGGCTTGTCCAGGTCTGATGCGATCTTAGCCAAGAATTTGTTATAACTAAGTCCAATTGAGACTGTGATACGCACTTTACGTTCTATCTCAAGCGCAATATACGCCAAAGTAGCTGCAGGTGACCTGCCAAACAATTTAGATGTCCCACTGAGATCCAGAAAAGCTTCATCAAGCGACAAAGGTTCGACAGCAGGGGTAGTGGATTCAAAGACTTGGCGTACCTGTTCGCTGACGCTTGTGTATTTGGCCATGTCCGGAGTAATCACCACTGCATTTGGGCACAACTTAAGCGCCTTATACATGGGCATGGCCGAATGGGGACCGTAGCGGCGCGCAATGTAACAAGCAGTAGATACAACGCCCCGCTGACCACCCCCAATTAGCACTGGTTTATCCTTTAGAGCTGGATTATCCCGTTTCTCCACTGCCGCGTAAAAGGCATCACAGTCAATATGGGCTATAGAAAGTTGCCCCATTTCGGAGTGGCAAATTATCCGGTCAGATCCACAATGCTCGCAGATTGCCACAATCGTAGTTAACTCGCTCAAGCAATCGCGACAAACGGAAGTAATAGAACCAGATGGTGGAGATTTTAGTGACATGGGCCAAGTTTAATCCCAAGGCAGGGTGCAAAACCATCGAGATATTGACTTCGAACCACCTTGGGCCAAGGCACACATTGACTTTAGGTACCAAAAAGCCCCATTCATCCGCCCTACGAATATATATTTATACACGGAAGGCAAATCTGAGGTGAGTGATCAAAATCGGCAAGAACGACCTAAGAGTAAGAACTACGCTTACCTACGCCGTACTTTTGACTTCATGCGGCCATACTCGCGCCAAATGGTGATTTTCACCATTGCGCTTCTACTTACATCAGCCGCTACCTTAAGTATTGGTGTAGGTCTTAAATTTGTCGTCGATCAGGGACTAAGCGCCGGTAGCCAAGAAACCCTGGATAAAGGCCTCGCCCTTCTCGTTGGCATTGTCGTTTTTATAGCAGCGGGAACTTTTGTCAGGTTTTACTATATTTCTTGGATCGGGGAACGTGTTGTAGCGGATATTCGTACTGCTGTATTTAGCCACATACTTGACCTAAGCCCAGGGTTTTATGAAACAACAAAGACCGGTGAGATTCTCTCTCGCCTGACTACCGATACCGCACTTTTACAGCAAGTAATTGGAACATCGCTCTCTATAGCCATCCGTAACTCCTTTTCACTGATCGGCGGCATAATCATGCTTATGGTCACGAATGTAAAATTAACAGCACTAGTAGCTCTTGTGGTACCAGCGGTGCTCATCCCAATTATCTGGTACGGACGTAAAGTGCGCAAACTCTCCCGCGAAAGTCAGGACCGAGTTGCTGATGTAGGGTCATATGCCGAGGAAAACCTGAACGCGATCCGTACTGTGCAGTCTTACGTGCACGAAGATATCGATCGTGCATATTTCAACCGTAATGTTGAAAACGCATTCAGAACAGCCATGCGCCGTATCTCTGCTCGTGCTATGATGGGAAGTGCCATAATCTTTCTTGTCTTTTTTGCCATTGCCATTGTTGTATGGGTAGGTGGGCGAAGCGTAATCACAGGTGATATTACCCCGGGCGAATTATCAGCATTTATTTTTTATGCGGTTATGGTCGCCGCATCGGTTGGTGCAGTTAGTGAGGTTCTGGGCGAATTACAAAGAGCAGCCGGTGCGACCGAGCGCCTGGTTGAGCTGCTAAGTATGGAGCCTGATATCACAGTGCCCGTATCGCCAAAATCAATGCCAACACCTGCGAGTGGTGCTGCTGAATTCGATAACGTCACCTTTCACTACCCTTCCCGTCCTGGTATGGCCGCGCTATCAGGATTATCCCTAAAAGTAGAACCTGGTGAGCACGTTGCACTTGTAGGACCATCAGGAGCCGGCAAGACTACCGTGTTTCAGTTGTTACTGAGATTTTACGATCCGACGTCAGGGGCCGTGCGTATTGACGGGATGGACTTGCGTGACGTCAATCCGCGCGAAGCGCGAACAAGAATTGGTTTGGTTTCACAAGACCCGGTGATTTTTGCCGCTGATGCAATGGAAAATATTCGCTATGGTCGGCCTGATGCATCTGATGAAGAAGTCCGTAATGCTGCTGAGGCTGCCGCCGCTATGGAATTTATTGAGCTGCTGCCAGAAGGTGAAAAAAGTTTTCTAGGCGAGCGCGGCGTTCGTTTGTCTGGGGGACAAAAGCAGCGTATAGCCATTGCCCGTGCTATTTTGCGTGATCCGGCCCTGCTTCTGCTCGACGAAGCGACTAGCGCCCTGGACGCAGAGAATGAAAGGCTTGTACAAACAGCACTGGAACGACTGATGGTAGGGCGAACCACAATGGTAATCGCTCATCGCCTCGCGACCGTGGTTAATGCAGACCGTATTGCGGTAATAAATGATGGACATCTAGTTGATACAGGAAGCCACGATCAGTTAATTGCCAGCAATCCACTTTATGCTCGCGTTGCTGCTTTACAATTCTCGACCGAATCTAGAGAAGACGTTGAGATAACAGAATAAAGCACTAATCCCAATCTCCGGTCTGGACGGTACGCTTGCCTTTTATTGCTGATCGCCGCCGTTTTGATTCAAGCCTTTTACTGCGTGATGATTTTGAAGGTTGCGTAGGAACACGCTTTTTTGGCGTGATAGCAGCCCGGCGGATGAGATCAACAAGCCGATTCACTGCATCAACACGGTTCCGTTCCTGGGTGCGAAATCGATTCGCTTCAATCACAATAACACCGTCTAATGTCGCCCGGCGCCCGGCAAGCCTCAGAACCCGTCGGCGAACCGCATCTGACAGCATTGTTGAATTTGCTGCATCGAACCTAAGTTGTACTGCTGTTGCAATTTTATTGACATTCTGACCACCTGGCCCCGATGCACGAATGAAATTGAATACGAGCTCCCTTTCGTCAAGGTAAATAGACGAAGTCACAGGAATGGTATATGTGCGCAAGGACATGAGTGTAAAACATACTTGTTAAATTGGCAGCTATGCCTAGTTTAATCGCAAATTTGAGAGAGGTCATGACTACAGATCTTAAAATGATAGCTCCTGAAATGAACTTTTCCGAGTTAGCGGAGAATTTTGAACTATTCGACAACTGGGAGGATCGCTACCGCTATATCATTGATTTAGGACGCAAATTGCCACCTTTGCCCGAAGAATTCAAAACCGATGCTACTAAAGTGCGGGGTTGTATGAGTCAGGTATGGATGGTGCCTAGCCCACCAACAGGCGATTCAAACAAGTTCTCCTTCGCTGCTGACAGTGATGCCCACATCGTCAAGGGACTTATTGCTGTTTTGGGGATATTGTTTTCGAATAAGACTACTGCAGATATCACCCAAATCGATACAGATGGAGCATTTCGACAACTTGGACTTGATCAACACCTTAGCCCAACGAGACGTAATGGCCTTATATCCATGGTGGCGAAAATAAAAGAGTATGCTTCCGGAGCCATATAGTTTGCACTTTTAACTATAAAGCCTAGGCTCCAGCCTCTTGATGAAGTGCTAATGCCCAGTCTCCCAAAGAGGAATTCCCATACATAACGAAAGAAAAAATGCCGCATCTGTAAATTGATCCAAGAAAGCGCCTTTAAAAAGACTCATGATCGCATGTTCTGAGACAGGCTTGCGCTGACATTTACTTAAACACAGAATCGAGCTTGGAAAGCTATATTCGCTTTCATTTTATGAACAAAGGGAACTTGATGATATTTTCAAGAAAGCCAGACTGGCGCAGTAGACTAACAATTGCCATGGTTGTTGGACTGATGATCCTCTTCACCGATCATATCAGCCGTACTTTCGCTCAAGGCACCTCACTGAATTTAACGGCACTCTACAGGGTAACACTGATAGTCAGCGACATTGAGCAATCAGTGAGTTTCTATCAAAGGCTAGGGTTAGTCCTACAGTCGGATGTTTCCCGTACAAGTGATGATGTAGGAGGCATTATATCAGGAGAATCACTGCCCTTGACGGATGATCCTACACGCAGCCGCCTAATAGTCATGGCCGGAGAGCGCCCACCATATGGAGCTGTTGCCTTGCTTTGGTATGATCGACCGCCGCTACCTAGCGCGAGGGGAAATCTTATGGGCATGGGAACCGGTGACATAGTGCTAGTATTCGCCGTGACTGATATCCAGTCAGTATACAACCGTTTGGACGCAATTAGCACGCGGCTTGATGGTCCGCCAATACCTTTTACTGAACGCGATAGCGTAGGCAACATAAAAAGTGGCCTAAGGTTACTTGCTTATGACCCGGACGGACATATGGTTGAAATCATCCAGCTTGATTAAAATATACTATTCGCCAGCAACAGTGCCCTCTCGTCGCGGATCAGCACCACCAATTAGAAGGCCGGTATCAGTAATTCGAATTGCGTGTATACCGCTAGGAAAATCAACAGTATGGATTTTGTGACCAAGCGCCTTCAATGCATCTTCCTGCGCAGAAAATCCCTTCTCAAGAAGCGTGGAACCACCAAAAGATAGCGCAAAAGGCGACGCAGTAGCTTGCGCCGGTGTCATATCCCAATCGATCAGGCCAACCAATGTTTTTACTACAAATCCGACGATCGCCGGACCGCCTGGCGAGCCCAGAATCATTTCTAACTTACCTTCAGAATTAAATACGAGAGTTGGCGCCATAGAACTACGGGGGCGTTTTCCACCCTGTACACGATTAGCAACTTTACGATTTTCAGCTACGTCTTGATAGGAGAAATCAGTTAGCTGGTTATTGAGTAAAAATCCATTTACCATAAGACGTGAACCAAAAGCATTTTCTATGGTTGAAGTCATTGCAACCGCATTGCCATTCACATCTACAATTGAAAAGTGTGTTGTAGAAGGAAGCTCGGGACTTTGCGCAGGTTTATAATAGTCGTCCTGACTTTCAATCAGAACAACACCAGCCTCGGCAGATGACATGGATTTCAAAGGATCGAGCAACCCAGATCGCTGCTTTAAGTATTCGGGTTTTATTAATTCTTTTGTTGGCACGGGAACAACATCACTGTCCGCGATATAAACGGCACGGTCTGCAAAAGCTAGTCGGCCGGCCTCAACTATCAAATGAATAGCTGTAGCACTGTTGCGGCCCATAGCTCTCAGATCAAACGGCTCAAGAATTCCTAGGGTCTGGATGACACCGATACCACCTGAAGATGGTGGCCCCATTCCACACACACGATACGAACGGTACATTCCACAAACGGCAGGACGCTCCTTAGACTTGTATCCAGCCATGTCTTCAAGAGTCATGTCACTGGGATTGTTAGTTGCCGAGACCACTGTGCGAATAATGTCTGCCGCAATAGGACCTTCATAAAATGCATCAGAGCCCTTTTCGGCTAGCACTTGAAGAGTTCTCGCAAATTGGCGGTTTTTAAGGACTGTGCCAACGCTTTTAGCATTTCCGTGACTGTCATAATAAAACGAACTAGCCGGCTCGATATTTTTTAGGGCGGTCTCACGAGACAGTAATTGATGAAGGCGAGGGGAAATCGCAAACCCTCCTTTCGCAAGAGAAATAGCGGGACTAAATAGGTCCGCCCATGGCAATTTACCGTGCCTGCGATGTATCATTTCCATTAGCCGCAGAACCCCTGGCACACCAACAGACTTACCACCTACCATAGCCTCCTTGCGGCTCATGACTTTGCGATTCTCGGTTAGGAATCTATTTTCCAAGGCTGAGGCAGGTGCCGTTTCACGACCATCATAACTGGCCAACTTCCCGCTTTTAGCATCCCAGTGCAGAACGAAAGCGCCGCCGCCAATGCCAGAGGATTGGGGCTCAACCAAATTCAGAACCAACTGTACCGCGATCGCTGCATCCACAGCAGTGCCGCCCATGCGCAGAATTTTTGCGCCAGCTTCCGCTGCAAGAGGATTTGCTGCAACGACCATGAATTTTTCAGCGGTACCACTCTTTATTTCAGAAAAGCCTGTCCCCATCTCGGGCGATACCACTTCAGCGGCCCTTGTTGAGGATACCTGCACAAGAAAAAAAGAGGTGAGGAGAATACCTTTGAGCATACATTTTATAAAAAATAACATGACAAGACAGTTTTATAGTTTAGGGGACTGTATCCCATCATACCGCGAGAGTTATGCCAACCACGCCTTTTAATTTTACGCACTAAATACGCCAGTGATGGCAAGCCACAATATGCTCTGGCCCAGCCAATTCCATTTGAGGCACTTTTTGAGCGCAAATGTCAGTCGCTTTCGGACACCTTGTTCGAAACACACAGCCAGACGGTGGATCAAGAGGAGACGGTAGGTCGCCCTGCAAAATTATGCGGCTTTTCGCCCGTTCTTTATCAGGATCTGGAATAGGTACGGCAGACATAAGTGCTTGGGTGTAAGGATGCTTAGGCTCTGCATAGACTGATTTTTTAGGGGCAGCCTCCATCACCCTCCCCAGATAAAGTACCGCAACACGATGGCTTATGTGCCGAACGACAGATAAATCGTGGCTTATAAACAACATCGATATATTTAATTGACGTTGTAGGCCCATGAGCAAGTTAATAATCTGCGCACGAATAGAAACGTCTAGGGCGCTAACCGGCTCATCGCACACGACAAGCTTAGGACCAAGAATCATAGCTCGGGCGATACCAACACGCTGGCATTGTCCACCAGAGACTTCGTGGGGGTAGCGATTAAACATTGAGGGCAAGAGCCCAACTTGGTTCATCATGTTCTTAACGCGCCCCTTGATTTCTCTGCGCGTAAACTGTGGATGAAAATTACGAACTGGCTCTGCAATAATATCTCCCACCGTCATTCGTGGATCGAGGCTAGCAAGTGGGTCTTGGAAAACGATTTGCATATTTTGCCGCACAGCTTTAAGTGCTTTTTTATCTGACACCGAGAGGTCTTGTCCCAGCCAAACAATGCTGCCATCCGTGACCGGTAGTAACTGCAATATCGCTCGGCCCAGTGTAGATTTTCCACAACCGGATTCGCCGACAACCCCGAGAGTTTTACCAGGCAAGAGATTCAAGCTAATATCGTCAACAGCCTTTAAAGGAAGGTATTTACCGATTAACGCACCGCCAACACGCACCGGGAAATGCACCTTCAAATCTCTTACATTCAGTAGATAGCCGCTCATGATTTGGCAGACATGCTTAGGAAGCAGGCTTTATTTCCAGCGTGAGTGGCAGGAGATAAAACCGGACGCTCAATTTGGCACCGCTCCTTAACCTCAGAACAACGGGGGCTAAAAGCACATCCAACCGGTAAATTTTGAAGATCAGGTGGTTGGCCGGAAATTGTATGTAATTTGTCAGATTGCGCCTGATCAAGCCGAGGCGTACAACTGAGAAGACCTCGAGTATAGGGGTGATTTGGATAATAAAAAATATCGCGCACATCACCCTGTTAGACGATGCGCCCGGCATACATAACCGCGACGCGATCCGCAAGGCCTGCTACCACACCAAGATCATGCGTAATCAGAACAATCGCAGTATCGAGCGTTTCTTTGACCTCTCGAATCAAATCGAGAATTTGCGCCTGTATGGTAACATCAAGAGCAGTAGTGGGTTCATCAGCTATCACTACATCTGGGCCACATAATAGCGCCATCGCTATCATTACACGCTGGCGCAAACCCCCTGAAAGCTCGTGAGGGTACATTTTTAGTCTACGTTCCGGTTCAGAAATTTGTACGCGTCTTAGCATAGCAATAGCATGATCTCGAGCTTCTGTAGAACTAAAGCCTCGGTGACGCTGCAAGACCTCGGCCAGCTGCCTTCCAACGCGCATATGTGGTGTTAGAGAAGTCATCGGATCTTGAAAAATCATCGCGATGTTGTTGCCTCGAATAGCTGTTAATTCTTGTTCGCTAGCCCCCAAAATATCTGCACCATTTAAACTTACTTTGCCTTGAGTCGAGCCGTTTTTCGCAAGAAGCCCTAACGCAGCCATAAATGTCTGACTTTTCCCAGAACCAGACTCTCCAACAATACCTAGACACTCTCCCCTTTTTACTGACAGCGATACATCGCTAACGGCATTTACTTCTCCCTCAGGTGTTGAGAACTGCACACTGAGGCCATTGATATCTAATACAGGAGAATTAAGCACTGGAGTCATTAGCTATCGGTCTTTTGGGTCAAGGGCATCGCGAATTCCATCGCCTAGAAAGTTGAAGCAAAATAGAGTCACCGTCATGAAAACCGCTGGTACAACCAGGGTGCGTGGTGTTATCTCCATCTCAGCAGCACCCTCGTTGATCAGCATACCCCAACTTGTCATTGGCTCTTGAACACCCAACCCAAGAAAACTCAAGAAACTTTCCAGCAGAATGACTTGGGGAATTGTTAGCGTGACGTAAACAATAACAACGCCAAGTACGTTGGGTACAATATGTCGCAAAATAATATCCGCGGTTGAGCCCCCGGACACACGTGCCGCCTCTATAAACTCCTTGCTTCTAAGAGACAAAGTTTGTCCACGAACAATACGTGACATAGTGAGCCACTCAACGCATCCAATGGCAAGGAACATCAGGATAAAGTTACGTCCAAAAAGAACCATGAGAATGATGACAAAAAAAGTCAGCGGCACCGAATACATTAGATCCACAAAACGCATCAAAGCCTGGTCGACCCGGCCACCGACAAACCCCGCAACAGCCCCTACAGTAACACCAATAACCAGAGCGACCGCTGTAGCTAGAATACCGACAGTTAAAGATACCCGTCCACCAACCAATGTGCGCGCAAGGAGATCACGCCCAACGTAGTCTGTTCCAAGGTAATGACCGAGCTCAAACGTAGGAGGTAGGGCTTCAATGTGATTCCAGTCGATCTCGTCGTAATCCCATGGTAGAAAATATGGTCCAAAGGTTGATAAAATTGCGATCACCACTAAGACAATAAGACTTGCCAAGGCCGCACGGTTTCTAAGCAGCCTTCGCCACGCGTCTTGCCATAAGCTACGACCTTCGACGATACCAGCAACGTCTAGTGCCTCACCATGACGAGAAGCTAGATTAATGCTGGTCATCATACCGTACCTTTGGATCAAGGACGCCGTAGAGCAAATCCACAAAAAGATTCATCAAAATGATCAATGATGCACTGAGAATGGTAACTCCCATTACCAGTGTATAATCACGATTGAGCGCTCCCTGCACGAAGTAACGCCCTATCCCTGGAATTTGGAAAATCGTTTCCACCACCATCGAGCCTGTCAGGATAAAAGCCGTCGCCGGGCCCAAGTATGTGACCACAGGGGTCATGGCTGCTTTCATGGCATGGCGCATCACAACAACGCGAAATGGTAGACCTTTAGCGCGCGCTGTAAGTACATAGTTAGAACGCATGGCTTCGATCATACTGCCTCGACTGATGCGGGCTACATAGGCAATAAAAGGAAGTGACAGAGTAATAACTGGAAGTACTCGATAAGCTAGGCCTCCATCGCCCCAGCCACCTGCCGGCAAATTAAAAATTGTATCCTTGAGCAAAACCCCGAATACCAAGATTAAAATATGGCCCATAACAAAATTAGGAAACACAATACCAGTCATGGAGACAGCCGAAACAATGTAATCGCGTGCACTATTCTGTGAGAGCGCAGCAGCAACACCCATGGGCACGCCAATAAAGATAGCTAGCATAAGTGCGCTCAGCCCGTTTTGAAGGCTAATAGGAAAGCCTTGAACGATCAGCTCAGTTACCGTGAAATCTCTGTACTTGAACGAGGGGCCAAAATCACCTTGAAGAAGATTCCAGATATAAGTGAAGTATTGTTGCCATAAGGGATCATCTAGCTGATATCGAGCTCGCAAATTAGCCAGGATTTCATCTGGTATTGGGGCTTCAGCGTCAAATGGTCCGCCCGGGGTTAGCCGCATCAGAAAAAAACAGACTGTGATAATTACCCAAAGAGTAGGGACGCCGATGGCAATTCTTTTAGCAAGATATGACCACATCTGTCTTTGACACCTCAGCCCGTGATAATCAATTCTCGAGCATAGCCTCGCTGCGCCGTTGCGCCAAGCGCAACCAGAGCATCATTAGACCTGGAACCTAGCGAGTAGCCACTGTGACGACCAGGCAAACTATAGTCGCCTTCTATATGGACGGTTCGCGAATGACGGTATTAGCAAGAATTCCGATGTCCTCAATTTCCACCTCTACCTGATCACCAGGATTTAACCATATAGGTGGAGTTCGTGCAGCGCCAACACCGGATGGCGTTCCGGTGGCAATCACATCGCCCGGCTCGAGATGGGTGAATGTCGAAATATACGAAATGATTGACGAGACTGCATGGATCATTTCAGAAGTTTTTGCGTGCTGTACTACTTTACCATTAAGCCGGGTTGTCAACGTAAGGTTTTGAGGGTCAGATACCTCAGCGGCAGGCACTAACCAGGGCCCACACGCTCCAGAAGAATCAAAATTCTTACCTGCAGTGAAGGAGTGCTTTTGAAAATCACGCACACTGCCGTCTAAAAAACACGTATAGCCCGCCACATGAGAAAGCGCGCGTTCGGTCGAAATACGCCGCCCACCTCGCCCGATCACCACAGCCAATTCACCTTCATAATCATATTGACTAGACGCGTTCGGACACACGATAGACTGGCGGTGGCCCACTAGAGATTGAGGGGTTCTCATAAATAGGTTTGGTTGGATCGGTGCCTCACCGCCCATTTCTTTAGCATGATCGCGATAATTCTTGCCGACGCATATCACGCGCGCTGCATCTGGCACTACCTGTAACAGCACGACTTTGTTAAGGGGGGCTATCGGCTCGCGCTGGGCGGCTACTGCTTGTAGGTTACCTAGAGGTCCTGTGGCAAGAACAGCACGTAACGAAGATCCCGCATCAGATAGATCTATAATATCTTCACCGATCACTGCGCCGAAACTCGGCCCTTTAGAGTACTCGTAACTAACAAATTTCATGTGCATGGAAGACAACGCATCTGTCATGTGTTGAAGAGAGTATATGTATTTTTAGTAATCGCTTAGACAAACACAAACGAGATATAAAACACCTCATAGCTAAAAGTATTTATTTTGGTAAAATCACAGTGTCGATAACATGAATAAAGCCATTGTCAGCGATTACATCAGCTTTTACCACACGAGCCTGATCGACCATAATATCCTTAGTAGCATCTATAAGCAAAACGCCCCCATCGACTGTTATGGCCTCAAGTCGTTTACCAAGTATATCCAAGGACGTGACTTCGCCTGCGATAATGTGGTGCCTTATAACAGCCTCAAGCTTTTCTAAGTTTTGTGGCAGGAGTAAATCACGCAATTCTCCAGGGGGTAGCTGTGCAAAGGCATCGTCGGTAGGCGCAAAGATTGTCCATGGCCCGGTACTTTCCAAACCTTCGATCATTCCGGTGTTCCTTGCGGCCATCAAGAAGGTATTAAAAGTACCAGTTTCAGCAGCGGTCTCGATAAGATCCTTGGTATGGGCTGTGGATATAGCGCATACCATAATAAAGCTGACTATTATAAAACGGGTCATGTTCCACGCGATTAGTTAAGGTCTGGGTGTCTGCATTTTTAGCCAACTCATAGAATTGCACAACCAGCCACTGAGCTACACGATATACTGATCAAATCAGAACAAGGATTTGTGAATTCATGGCAAATAAGCCAAGCAAGAATG
Source organism: Fidelibacterota bacterium (assembly GCA_002712165.1). Classification (GTDB taxonomy): domain Bacteria; phylum Pseudomonadota; class Alphaproteobacteria; order Rhodospirillales; family Rhodospirillaceae; genus UBA11612. Next base: position 30,230 of record PASS01000073.1, on the reverse strand, counting down.
CTCCCAAACCTGAAATGCAGAGCGAAATATCAGCATTAATTGACGCTATAGCCAAAGCCTTTAACATCCCTGAAGCCGACGCTATAGACGCCGTTGAACGCAGCCTTATCAAGATGGAATTCGGCCAGGAAAAAAATGGGGATAGATTCGTGGCCGCAACTCTGGGCGAGCGGACCGTCCGCATTTATCAAGGCGCTATTAAAGTTCCAAAGCCTGGAGACAACATAGAAGACTAGATGTTAGAGAACTCAAGGTTTCTAGTTTTTATTTTATAGTGTATATACACTTCATGAATTCGAATAATATGCACACTATTAGCTCTATGGCTGTTTTGCAGGTATGCCTTGGTCATCAAGTGCGCCGCACCGCCAGATCTTTCACTCGTGAATACGATAAATCCTTGCAGGCCTGCGGACTTAACTATTGTCAATTCAATCTTTTATTAGTTATCGCTTCCTTAGAACCAGTGCCTACACCTAAAATCTCAGCCAAGATGGCGATGGACCGCACAACGTTGAGCCGTAGCATCAAGTCATTGAAATTTAAAGGCTATATTGATAGCCAAAACGGTGCAGGGAGAAGGCCGGATATCATTAGCCTGACCATAAATGGCCATACGATACTCGCCAAAGCGAAAGCCCTATGGCAGGTAACTCAAGGAGACCTAGCAAACCGCATAGGCCGTGATCAAGCAGGACAACTTCTTGATATATTGGGAAAAATATAATTTCCATCATTTATGTTGTATTTACATTAATAAGATTTGTGTGTAGTTGGATGTGGTGAAGCAAATTGCATTCACTCTCTGCAATTAACGTTTATTAAACCGTTACCGTTCGAAAGTAGGCACTTAACGTTGCGCAGAAGCGCTCTCGTACCTAGGGAAGCCTCCGTGAAAACGGTCACAAAAACATTCAAAGATAGAGAGACCATCTACCGTGAAGGTGATGTAAGCGACTGGGCCTTTGAAGTCCTCGAAGGGTCGGTTGAACTCATTAAAGATGGTCCCGAAGGTCCAACAGTGATGTCCCGCCATCGAGCCGGCGAGCTTATTGGCGAAATGGGCCTGCTCGACAACGCGGAACGCACGGCTACCGCCCGCGCCAGAGGCGCAGTAACTGTCAAAGCCATATCACGCGATGAATTCTTGAACCTCGTCGAGGCTGACCCCGACACGGCCCTTAAGGTCATGACAAAACTTGCACGGCGAATGAGGTCGTCAGATGGTAACGACTTTATCAGAGCTGAAGCTTATAAAGATGCGGCGGCAAAACTACCTGTTCCAGTTAACGAGATATCTGAAGATATAGGAACCCCTACGCCAGTGCGCGTTGGCCGTCCTATGCCAACCAATCTTATTGGTGAGCGTAAACCGAATTTATTTGAGCGACTTATTGATACCGTCGTTAAGGACCCAACACGTGCCCCTGATAAAAAGTCTAAAGCTCCAACCCCAAGCGATCTTTTTATCATGGTCGGTAAATTCCGTGACGATTACGAAGACATGCAGCACCAACAGCTTCTTCAAGCTCTAGAGGGTATTCCGGGCACACGTATCATGGCGATTGATCGCGACCTGACCCGCTTCATTCCCGGGCTCGGTGAACCCGAGAGCATATTTAATGATGACATCATGAAACGCGCGACTCGTGAAGGCCGCAGCTGGATGTCAGATCAAAATGCCGATCTATTGATTTGGGGTAATATAGATCCCTCTGGCCGCAATCTTGAACTGCATTTTACTGGAACGGCCTCAAGCCCCGGTGAACGCCCGGGACGGTTCACACCCTATAATGTAATGACCCTGCCTGTGGATTTTTATACCGATTGGGTCCCTCTGATTCGTGCCGTTATTCTAGCAGCTATCGATCCTCGCAGTTTTTCACAAGGCCGTATATTACGTTCGGCATTGCCGGCAATCACTGCATCTGCAAAAACTATGGGCCTAGACCCGTCAGCCACATTGGAACCACTTGAGCGTGCCTCGACCATATTTTGCTTTGGCAATGCTTGCGCGGTTAGCGCCCAACTTGAGGGGGACCGCGGTTGGTACCAAACCGCAGTTGAAGCTTGGCGCACCGCGGTTGACCTTGTTCCTAATGATCACGGCCCAATTCTTGGGCAACTTTATCAACAGCTGGGACTGACTCTACAGATAATCGCCGAGTGTTCTAATGACAGTAACGGCTTGGAGGAAGCTGCTGATGCTTATCGCCGAGCTCTAATGCATACCTCTCGCCGCAAGCAAACAGTGGACTGGGGCTTAATGAAATACAGGCTAGGGTGTGTCCTTTACAAACTCGACTTGGCGATTGGCGATGATAACGCACTGCGTGAGGCTATTCATGCCTGTCAAGCTTCGCGGCAAATTTTCAACAAATACACACACCCCATACGTTGGTCAGAAATTTCCAATTCACTAGCACAAATTCTTCAGGTTTACGGCGATAACGTGCGCAGCGTGCCTGTTTTAGAGTACGCTGTGAAGTGCTGTGTTGCCTCTCTGCAGGTTCGCACTCCAGATACTGCACCGCTCCAATGGGCGTCCATTCAGAACACACTTGGTTCAGCTTTGTTCCTACTTGCCAAACATACCGGGGAATGGGACTACATGCGTCAATCTTCAGAAGCATTCCGCATGGCACTAACCGTTTACAAAGACCATGAAGCTTCGCGCATGGCAATTATTACAGAACGAAATTTGACTCATGCTGAAAAACAAATTCAAACTGCTAGCGAGAAGCGTATAACAGACCCAGTGTGGGCACAAAATTTTAATATCACCGAAGATGATAGTGGATATGATTGGCAAGCGTTTTTAGAAGGAGCTAGCAGTGACGATGACAATGGTGATGGCAACCATATCGTCAGCGAAGTAGCATAAAATGTGCTTCACTAGATCTGCATCTAAAGACAGAATCGGGATACGTAGCTCTGATTAATAGTCAACTGACCCTTGTTCATATTGACATCGGTACGGTTTCACTTGACGACAGGCTGATTCCCCTGTTGTAAACAGTAAGTGTCTCGCAGCCCCATAGACCCAACGCATAGAACTACAGCAAAGTCCAAACTGTTCTTGGTCCCTCTTACTGAGGTCCACAAGCACGAGGGCCAATTTTAGGTCAGAGGGGCGATTCTGAAGCTGCTGATATGTTGAGGGCCGGCCTCGAGTCGGTTTGTTTTCATAGAAACCACCTCAGCAATGTGTTTCGCACAGATGAAATATATGAGCTTTCCGCGCTGCGTGCAGGTGGCGGCATCCTATCCAGGCTTTGCTCCTTCAGACTTTAGTCGAGATGTGCCATGTGGCTGTTGAGCGTCCAGCTTTCGGCGAAATAACTGTTTTAGTGGAAGCCCTTTTTGTAGGTTTGGGCCATGGAATTTATTTACCCTTAGAAGACACAAAAGCCGCATTGTGCCTGGGGTTTGGCACCGTATAGAAGAAGGATAACGTACGCTGGACCGCCTTACTTAATCGATGGCAAAATGCTGAAGCGTCAATCAAAAACAAAGGATGCATACCTGCGGTAAGCCGTTATTTGCACCGCACAATTTACCAAGATTTTTATATGCACCGCAAAAATATGGCCACCGACGCATATATAGATAGTGGGCCTATGGTACCCAAGGACTCTTAAGGTTGGCGCTATAAAAATTTGGTGTACCATCTGTAGGTGTGGGGTGAGGTTTACAGGTTTCTATACCGATGCAGTCGTCTTCTCCGGCGGAGAGCGCCACAGCAGGCGTAACCGCTAAGGTTAAGTGGTTTAATCCGGCTAAAGGTTTCGGCTTCGTTGAGCCGACCGATGGGACACCGGATGCTTTCTTGCACGTTTCTGTCGTGCAACGTGCCGGGCTGCGCACCTTGCGCCAAGGCGCAACTCTTATATGTGATTTGTCTTCAGGCCCACGAGGCCCTCAAGTATCGTCGATTGAACGAGTTGACGACTCCACTGTTCAAGATGATCTACCGGAACCTAGCAATGGTGAAGAAACCATAGTCGAGGGCGAGATTAAATTCTTCGCAGTCGATAAAGGCTACGGTTTTGGAATGCCGGTCGATGGTGGTGATGATATATTTGTTGGGATTGGAGCATTGCAAAGGTCTAATTTGGATCGGCTTGAATCAGGGCAACGCGTCCGATTACACGTGCGCCCGGGAACAAAGGGGCCGATGGCAGTGCGCGTTGAAATTTTGAGTAGCCCAGCTCAACCAGCCGAATCACCACACTCATTTCAGGAAAAGCCTTAACCTCACTTTTGCACGACGACCAATATTCTAAAGGCATTGTGAGAGGTGGAAGTAAAACCCAGAATGTTTTGCCCTGGCCTGGACAGTGGCTTACGCTGACCGGAGGAGCAAAGACTTTTCGCCGTTTGGACATACGGGCTGAATAAAAATGCCTAATGTGATATTTTGTGTTTAATTGTAAGCGAAGAGGTCATCTTGGGCTAAAATGACTAAGCAAAAATCAAATACGCTGTCGGACTCAGAAGTGCAGCAACGTCTAAGGGCTATTGGTCTTCGGCCGACACGCCAACGCCTAGCACTGGCCACGCTACTGTTTGCTCAAGGGGATCGGCATGTTTCAGCTGACGATTTATTCAAAGAGGCTAGGGCTAACGGCATCGCTGTATCACTAGCAACAATTTACAACACCCTTCACGAGTTTACTGCCAAGGGCCTGCTAAGAGCAGTTTCGGTCGACTCTCTAGGAACATACTTTGATACAAACGCAAGCGATCACCATCATTTCTTTTTTGAGCGCTCGGGCCACTTACAAGATATCCCAAAAAACAACGTTCACATATCTTCGCTTCCACAAGCACCAAAAGGTACCAAAGTCTCGCGGGTTGATGTCGTTATTCGCCTCAAGGACTAGCGTTATCGAAATCTTTGTGGCGAGAGGGATGCCAACTTTTTCACACGATTTCTGTTCAAATTAGGGTTGCGCGAACATATATCTGCATGCCCTCAAATGGTGTTCTTGCATTATCAGCATCCAAACTAGATGTGATTTTAGACATCAAATTTCATAATCAGGCTCTAGCTCTGCGAACCATTCTCATTTTTAGAATTGTTCTAATCTTCTTGACATACCCGATGCCTCTTCTTAAAAGACATCATAACGGTAGCGGTTGGTGAAAAATCTTACCCTTCATGATTTTTCAGCCAACGAAGCACACTTTAAAGGAGGCGTTCATGGCACAATTGAAGAATTCTAAAACCGAGGAGAATTTAAAGGCTGCCTTTGCCGGCGAGAGCCAGGCAAATCGTCGCTACCTTTATTTTGCTCAGAAAGCGGATGTTGAAGGCCAGAATGAGGTCTCTACTCTGTTCCGATCGACCGCGGAAGGTGAAACTGGTCACGCCTTCGGTCATCTCGAATATCTCGAAGAGACGGGCGACCCAGCAACTGGCGAGCCCATTGGCGATACTAGCGCAAACTTAAAAGCGGCTGTTGCTGGCGAGACCCATGAATACACCGATATGTATCCGGGGATGGCAAAGACAGCTCGCGAAGAAGGTTTAGATGAAATCGCCGATTGGTTTGAAACTTTAGCCAAGGCAGAAAAATCTCATGCCGGTAGGTTTCAAAAGGCTCTCGACAGCTTGGGTTAACGCTTTAATTGCTTAGATTACAAAGCCGGCTTGCCATCTTGTGAGAGTGGTTTGGCCGGCTTTTTCTGCCTAATTCAATTAAACCACACAATCGTTTAATATTATTATCTATACACAGAACCGGTGACGCGATGAGAGAAGGTAGCCTGGAAGCACCGACACGAAACGTCATTGATTGGACAAATCCAGAATATATTGACACTGAAAAAATTGACGTAGAGATGCGCCGGCAATTTGACATATGCCATGGATGCCGTCGGTGCTTCAATCTCTGCGATTCTTTTCCTCGACTATTTGATCTTATTGATTCTGCTGAAGATGACGAGCTTGAAGGCGTAAAAAGTGGCGATTTCAAGCAGGTCGTCGATGCTTGCACATTATGTGACATGTGTTTTCTCACTAAATGCCCATACGTACCACCTCACGAATTTAATATAGATTTTCCGCATCTAATGCTGCGCTACCGCGCTGCAGAGCAAGTCAAGCAGGGCACGCCTTTCTTTGACAAGCAACTAACTGAAACCGACCGAAACGGTAAGCTAGGAGGCTTGGCATCCGGCCTCACAAACTGGGCTACCAAGCGCGGTAATACTCTAACGCGACGGGCTATGGAAAAGATTGCGGGCGTGCACCGGGATGCCGAGCTGCCAAAGTTTCACGGCAAGACGTTTGCAGCAATGTCTAAACAGTCACCTCCCGGCATAAATCCTGAGGCCCCTGCCTATGGGCGTAAGGCTATTATTTTCGCAACCTGTTTCGCTAACTATAATAATCCCGGAATCGGCGAAGCTGCACTGAGCGTGATAGCAAAGAACGGCATTGATGTGGAAGTGTCATACCCGGGTTGTTGCGGTATGCCTCAACTGGAGCAAGGTGACTTAGCACGAGTTGCAGAACAGGCGAAGAAAGTTGCTGCAGAGCTGAGGCCCTACATTGATCAGAACAGGAGTATTATAACACTAGTTCCAAGTTGTGCCTTAATGATGAAGTTTGAATGGCCGCTAATTGTTACAGACGATGACAACGTCAAAGCCCTTGCTAAGGCGACTTATGACATTACCGAGTACATTGTTGATATTGCTAACCGAGAAGGCATGGCAAAAGGCTTGTCACCCCTGCCGGGAGGTGTAGCACTCCACCTTGCTTGTCACGCGCGGGCGCAAAATATGGGTCCTAAGGCAGCAGAAATGCTACGCCTCATTCCGGAAGTAGACATTACGATTGTTGAGCGCTGTTCCAGCCACGGCGGAACATGGGGAATTAAGAAAAAGAATTTTGAGTTTGCGACAAAGTTTGCGCGTCAAACGGTCCGTAAGGCCGCAAATGCGAAAAAGCTTTATCTAGCATCAGAGTGCCCACTTGCGGGTAAACATCTAGCTCAAGGCTTTGAGAACTTGGCTGACCCAGAGCAAAAAACTGTACAGTCATTACATCCGATTCAGATTTTAGCCAAATCATATGGCTTTGAATAATTACCTCTAGAAGTTAGGAAGCGCGAAGTTGGAAACATCACACACTTTTTCTTCGTCCCACCCGAAACAGCGCCGAATTACACGCGCGGACATTCTATCACTCGACGAGTATGGTAAAATTCGCCGGCAGCATCGCGCAAAATTAGTCGAAGAAAAACGCACGCGCCGGACACATATCGGGCCCCATATCACTCTATACTTTGAAAATTTTGAGACCATGTGGTCGCAGATTCAAGAAATGCTTTATATAGAGCGAGGTGGAGAAGACCAAATTGAAGGCGAGCTAAGTGCCTATAACGCCCTTATTCCTCAAGGCACAGAACTTGTCGCAACTATGATGATAGAAATTGAGGATGAATCTATACGGCGAAAAACTTTGAGCATATTAGGCCATATCGAAAATATGCTTACGATACAGTTTTCCAACCATACTATAAATAGCATACCTGAAGACGACATAGAACGTACCACGGCAGACGGGAAAACCTCCGCAGTGCATTTTCTTCGTTTCCCTTTTACACCTGAGCAAATCGCAACGTTTCGCGACCCAAGCGTTGAGGTCACTGTCGGAATACATCATCCAAATTATGGGCATACAGCCATGCTTCCAAAAGATATGCAGGCTACTTTGGCTAAAGACTTCGCATGATGTTTAAGACTCGTATGGGGTAGTTCTATTCGATCACTTCACCTGGATATATACCCCAAAGATGATCTCTCAAAGCCCACCCTAGTATACCTGCCGCTTCTACCTGGCAGAAGCTTCCTGCTGGGCATCTCTGAATGCTGACGACCACACCAGGTTCAAGCCTCGCAAGAATTTCACCTCCATCTTCGTTAATCCGGCGGATTGGACGTAATCCTCCTATAACTATCGCCGTGCGCCGTGCCGACAGCATGCTGGTGTGTATCCAACCATCGCTACCACTTGAATCATTAATACGGCGCCAGGTATCAAATTCTGCGACCACTTCTACCGGAAGACCACGTCGCATATAGACCCATTCAACTGGATACCGAACACCAGGCCCGGCACGCATGTTGATAGGGTCAGCGCGCAACGATACAAAGCGGGGTAATCGCAAATTAGTACTGCGATTCGCATTACTCGCGCTCCTCTTCTGGGCCTCAGCTCTATCAACAACTGGATCAGCCGCAACAAGCGCCGGACACCAGAAAAAGCTGGAAACCCCGGCCATCCAGATTGCCGTATATATCAATTTGCTTACTGTTTTTGACGATAACTGCATCCATATAGCCTTGGGTTTGTCTAGAATTGTTTTTGCCTTGGATCATATCCAATAGCAAATTTGCACTCATCCCGGCTAGGTGCGTCAAGAAACCCTGCACCACCTGGACATTCTGAGGAACGGCTGCTACGCCTAATGTGGAAGCGAAAAAGGTGATTGAGAACACTATTATCATAAGCTAGTGCGCGGCCTAATAAACGGAAAAAGAAGTCAGGCGCAGAAATAATGGCGAGAACTAAACCAAAAGTTGTTGTCACTCGTAAGTTACCCGACGTTGTTGAAACGCGGATGATGGAGTTGTTTGACGTTCACATGAACGTCGATGACCACTTATTTAGTCGGGAAGAACTGAAGCGTGCAGTAGCGGAGTGTGATGTTCTTGTACCAAATCTGACTGATTTGATCGATAAGAGTGTCCTAGAAAACTCTGGAACAAGACTCAAACTCATAGCTAATTTTGGCAATGGAGTAGACCATATAGACTTAGCGGTCGCTCAAGCGCACAACATCACCGTAACAAATACACCGGACGTGCTGACGGAAGACACCGCTGATATGACAATGGCACTCATGGTCGCGGTGCCACGCCGCCTAATTGAAGGCGCCCAAATTATCCGTAAGGGCGAATTCAAAGGGTGGAGTCCAACTCACATGCTAGGACATAGGCTTCACGGAAAGAGACTGGGCATTATTGGAATGGGCCGAATAGGTGCAGCCGTTGCACGACGTGCACGCGGCTTTGGCATGGCGATTCACTACCATAACCGCAGGCGACTGCACCCCGAACTGGAAGCAGAGGTTGAGGCGACCTATTGGGAAAGCCTCGATCAGATGCTAGCACGCATGGATGTGATCTCGGTCCATTGTCCGCATACACCTGCTACATTCCACCTGCTATCAGAGCGGCGCTTAAAATTGATGAAACCGACTGCCTATTTGGTGAATCTAGCGCGGGGGGAAGTTGTCGATGAGGATGCTTTGATCACGCTATTGAAAAGGGGTAAACTGGCCGGTGCTGGTTTGGATGTCTTCGAACACGAGCCTGCCGTGAATTCAGAATTTATGTCGCTCAAGAACGTCATTCTACTGCCCCATATGGGGTCAGCCACCATTGAAGGCCGTATTAGTATGGGTGAGAAAGTTATTATAAACATCAGGGCATTTTCCGATGGACACCAGCCACCTGACCGAGTACTGCCGCCGCAAGGATAAGGGCAACCATTGCCTTGACCGCCTTCCCTCTTATTAAACCTATTACGTTTTGCGATCCACTGGCTGCATTTGCACCACTAGTGGATCAGGATTTGGCTATAATTTTAGACAGTGCACTGGAAGGCGAATGCGGTCGGTTCTCTTATATTGCCTTAGACCCTTTCCGTGTCATCCGTTGCACACCCTATCCATGGTCGGTCACGATAGATGGGCGATACATCCACGATCGACCATTTACAGCGCTGGCGCAAGAATTAGAGCGTTATAAGGTAGAACGAACAAAGGAGGTGCCTGTACCGTTTTTGGGGGGCGCTATAGGTTTCTTTAGCTATGAGCTTGGTGGTGTCCTTGAAAGTCTGCCACGCCCAAAATCTGCTCCTTTTCCGTGGGATATGGTCGTCGGCTTTTACGACGTTATCACTGCTTTCGATTTAAAGTACCGCAAGGCGTGGGTGATCTCCTCCGGTTTTCCTGAGACTGTGCCAGCCCTAAGGCAAACGCGAGCCGAAGCTCGGGCACAACAGATGGTAAGTATGCTGGGGTCCCAGCCTATAAAACCAATCCGTCAAATTACACCAGCTAGTTGGCAGCATGAAAGTGATCAAAATAGCTACGAGGCGCGCGTCACTACTGCCATTGATGCTACATATGCTGGAGAGATATATCAGGCGAATATATCACAGCGGTTTATAGCTGACATACCATCGAGCACTACATCGTTTGAGATATACCGTCGCCTGCGTAAAACCTCGCCTGCACCATTTGCAGCTTTCATCAATACTAGCGATGGCATGAATATTCTTTCAGCTTCACCGGAGCGATTTTTACAAGTTGACTCTGGGAGACGGGTTGAATCTCGCCCCATCAAAGGAACCCGTGCGCGGGGACTAACACCGGAGCAAGACCACAGCTTGGCTGATGATTTGCTGAACAGCACTAAGGATCGCGCAGAAAATTTGATGATCGTTGATTTGCTCCGCAATGATCTTTCGCGAGTGTGCCAACTTGGAAGTATATCGGTTCCAGATTTATGCAGTCTCGAAACATATCCCTCTGTGCATCATCTTGTATCTGTTGTTACAGGTATATTACAGCAAGACAAGACCGCCGTAGACCTTCTTCGGGCAACATTTCCGGGTGGGTCAATTACTGGGGCTCCAAAAATTAAGGCTATGGAAATTATCCATAAACTAGAGGTTGCCGCCCGCGGACCTTATTGCGGAACAATCGCGTGGCTTGGCTTTGACGGAGCTATGGACTCGTCTATCGTCATTCGAACTATTGTAGTGAATGGACAAAAGGCAATAGTGCAAACTGGGGGGGGTATTGTGGCAGATTCAAATCCAACGTCAGAATATAGCGAAAGTCTCGTCAAAGCTCAGCCGCTTCTTGAAACTCTGAAAAGCTCCAAGATGCTATGAAGATATGTATCAACGGCCAAATATTTGATTTAGGGAAAGCGCGCATTGATCCCCGTGACCGGGGGTTAACGCTGGGTGATGGCCTTTACGAGACTATCTCAATAAAACGCGGAAACCCCCGTAGGCTTGAAATGCATTTATCACGACTGCGTGATGGGGCAGCTGTATTGAATATTTTGTTACTGAATTCAGATACGCAAATTGAAGATATGATCATGAGCACCTTAAAAGAAAATAATGTGATTGAAGGTGTGGTGCGCTTAACTCTGACACGCGGACCGGGTGAACGGGGTCTTATGCCTCCAAAAATAATAACCCCAACTCTTATGATTTCAGCCATCGCAAGTTCGCCGTCAACAGGAGCGGTAAATGTTATCTTATCTAAGAAAACAAGGCGAAACGAACACTCTCCACTTTCAGCGATAAAGTCTACGAATACCTTGGACAACTTTATTGCCCGGGCGGAGGCGCAGGCTAGCGGGGCCAATGATGCGCTATTATTGAATACCGCAAACCATCTCGCTGAAGGAACGACTGCGAATGTGTTTCTGCTTGTGGATGGTGGATTAATCACACCACCTATATCTGACGGTGCGTTACCGGGAATTATGCGTGGCGAAGTCATTCGACTTGCTCGCGCCGAAGAAAGAACTGTAAACACCAACACATTGATGAGAGCCAGCGAAATTTTTATGACCAGTGCACTAGGGCTCAGGCCCGTCGCTTCTGTAGACGGTCAGCTAGTTGGTGATGGAAAGGCTGGACTCATCACGCAGATGTTAGCTGCCAGGCTCTAACTACAAAAAAAGTTATCTAGGTTTGTTACAACCAGCACTGATAGCTTCATGTGCTGCCGTAAAACCAATTAAAGAAAACGTATCCGTTGTGACTGTACCCCGACTTGAAGTGCCAATCACTGTGGCAGAACTACCCTTTATCATGGCCTGAGTCATAGCCTGATCAGTTTTCGAATCACGTGCCCACGCACGGTCACCATTTGTAAATAGCTGAAAACTATTACTGCCAACGGATACTGTAACGTCTGCATCACGCTTATATTCATAACCAGCAACGATACTAATAACTTCAAATGCCCTCCGACTCGGTCGATGGGTAACAAGCATTTGCACATCGCCACGGCGTGTGTATTGGCCCTCTGATCTAGAGGGCGCGCTTGTCATGTAGCAGACTGGCTGACCATCCTCCTGATAAGTATAGGCAATCCAGGAACCGTGACTTCCAAGGGCTGTCACATCCTGACTGTGGGAAGGTGATCCGAAGGCTGCGGCTACCAGCGCACACATAACAGCGGTGTAGTATCTAAATTTCATAGTGTGATGATCTTTATTCTCATGAAGCACCGATACATTTATATTTTACAATAGTGTAAGAGCCCAATTCTAGACGCAAGCTCTTTAAGCCTAGGGATCAGCAAGCGCACCGTCGCGCTCAGCTAATGCTACCTCACCCAGAGGAGGTGCAGTCCGAAATCGTTCAAGCGTCGTTACATCCGGGCCGCCTGGCATAACTGGTCGAGCCGGAAATCGACGTGTTGATATCAAGCGGTCGTACATCACAACAACTCCGGCTATGCCTACATTAAGACAGAAGCGAGTAGGGATTCGGATGATATGATCGCAGCGGGCTGTCAGTGCAGGTGACAACGACGCTTTTTCAGGACCCAGAACATATGCCGCACACCGCGGATGATTAAAACTTGGCAACTCGACAGCATTGTCTTGGAGCTCAACCCCAACAAGGCTGCACCCCCTGGGCAGAGAGAGACTGCTAAGAGAAGGCACATCATAAAATGGTATGCTGGCTAGCGAATCAGACGTATCGCTTTGTGCGCCTTCAGTTCGCTGATATGTGGCTGCAATTGTGAAGATAAAACTTGCGCCAAACGCATGGGCAGACCGAAATAAATTGCCGACGTTGAATGGCTTATTTATGTTCTCAACACCGATGCCAAAATAACCGCGCATAATAATCCAGTCTGTTAGGGGCTATAAACATTAGCTGTAGACGCCGCTCAGTTATCTTTCCACACCCTATTTTAGCTGCGCTCTCCAAATCAGATATTCAATACTGTGTAACCCAAAAGTAATTCATACTGCAGCTGGTAAAATTTAGTCGACTCAGCCACTGACCAGGGTTACCTAAGAGCCAGACACAAAAATATCCCTATAAATTAGATTCAAATATATAATAAATAACTGATATATATAATTTTAATTAGAGCCACTTAGCAAGAAATGGACCAAACTCTGAGACCAGGGGGGGCACCGAAAATGCGGAAAACCAATAAAGTTATAATCACATGCGCGGTCACTGGATCTATTCATACCCCGACCATGTCTCCCCATCTACCCATCACACCTAGCGAAATTGCCGAGCAATCCATTAGCTCAGCTGAGGCAGGTGCCTCCATCATTCATCTGCACGCGAGAAACCCAGAGACCGGTCAGCCGACACCGAGTGCAAAGGTATTCATGGAATTTTTGCCACGCATTAAACAAAATACCGATGCTGTGATCAATGTTTCTACCGGTGCTGGGCTCGGCATGTCCATGGAGCAGCGTCTGGAAGCTGCCACCACTGCGCAGCCCGAGGTTGCCTCACTTAATATGGGATCTCTAAACTTTAATATTTCTGGCGCGGTAGATAAGTTCGAAAATTTCAAGTTTCCATGGGAAAAGCAATACCTCGAAAGCACTAAGGACTTCATACTCAGTAATACTTTTGCTCAGATCGAGAGGATTATGGTCGATCTAGGCCAAGGTTGTGGAACTAAATTTGAATTCGAGTGCTACGATGTTGGGCACCTTTATAATCTAGCTCATTTTGTTGATCGGAAGCTCGTGAAGCCGCCATTTCTTATCCAATGTATCTTTGGCATTCTCGGTGGCCTTGGTCCAGATCTAGAAAATCTAGCGCATATGAGACTCATTGCAGATAAGCTATTTGGCGAAGATTATTACTTGTCAGTTTTAGCTGCGGGCCGACACCAGATACCTTTTGTGACACAAAGTGCGCTGCTTGGTGGAAATGTCCGGGTGGGACTGGAAGATAGTCTATATCTTGGAAAGGGCATTTTGGCTAAATCCAATGCCGAACAAGTTACAAAAATTCGGCGCATCCTAGAAGACCTGTCGCTAGAAATAGCGACACCTAAAGATGCCCGAGAAATGTTGGATCTTAAGGGAGGAGATCAAGTCGCCTTCTAAAGGCTAAACGAAAACTAAGATTTTATGAATAGATCATTTCTCCGCGTATAAAATCGCGCACTCACTTTGCATAAGGGAGATAACTGTGGCAGGGCTTTTTTTTGAAGAATTTGAGGTCGGACATATCTTTAAGCATTCGATTCGTCGCACAATAACAGAGATGGACAACGTAATGTTTACAGCAATGACTCATAATCCAGCAGCATTACATCTTGATGAAGAATACTGCAAAGAGAATTCTGAGTTCGGAACACGTATTGTAAATAGCTGCTTTACCTTAGGCCTAATGGTCGGCATCTCTGTTGGCGAAACTACTCTTGGCACTGCTGTTGCTAATTTAGGCTGGGATGAGGTGCGCTTTCCGAAACCCCTATTCCACGGTGATACTATTCACGTTGAAACAGAAGTTTTAGATAAACGAGACAGCAAGTCACGCCCAAAAGATGGTATAGTGTTTCTTGAACATCGCGCCTTTAATCAAAAAAATGAGCTGGTAGCAAAATGTAAACGTACAACATTGCAAAAACGTAAGTCAGAAAACTAGGTGTCGCTATGATTTTACGCTCAATGCTATTTATTCCTGCTGACAGTGAAAAAAAACTGTCTAAAGCCGACAGCGTTGTTGCAGATGCACTCATCTTCGATCTTGAGGATTCGGTCGCTGCGCCTCGCAAGCAGGTCGGTCGGGACATGGCTAAAGAGTTTATGTCATCACGAGCACGAGCCGACCGTAAAACTAAGTATTACGTGCGCATAAACCCGTTAGAATCTGATGCGCCCCTGCGTGACCTTGCTGGAATTATGGCGGGAAAGCCTGATGGCATCATGGTGCCTAAGGCCTCTGGGCCTCAAGACATTGACCTAATATCCAAATATCTCGATATCCTTGAAATTGAGCATGGCACTGAGGCCAGCTCTACTAAGATCGTAGCTATTACGGGCGAGTCAAGTGCAGGGATCTTATCCTTAGGGCAATACGTAAAAGCAGATCTGCCACGCCTGGTCGGAATGAGCTGGGGCCCATGGGACCTTGCCGCAGATGTCGGTGCGGCTAACAACCGTCATGAGGATGGCTCGTACGAATTCACCTACCAAATGGCAATGTCACTTAGCTTGCTTGGTGCAAAAGCAGCAGGTGTGCAGGCCATAGACACGGCTTTTACAGAGTTCAAAGATAGCGAAGGGCTGCTTAAATGGTGCAAGATGATTCGCCGTGAAGGCTGGACGGGAAAAGTCGCCATTCACCCCGCACAAGTACCTATTATTCATGAAGGGTTTCGTCCAAGCGATGAAGAGGTGACACATGCCCAGCGTGTTATCGATGCATTTGCTAATGAAAATGAGGGGGTCGCAACATTGGATGGGGTAATGCTCGATCTGCCGCACTTAAAACAAGCCCGGTATATTCTCGCACTTCGAGACGCTGGCTAGAATTAAAAGTAGTACCAGAATCAAGAAGGTGCGGCTTTTTGTTTTTAACTTAAGATATTTTTCTCAAGCTCGGGGCACACTTTAAATTCTGGTCCAGTTTTCTCCTGGATCTCATCTATTGTCACGTTTGGTGCAATTTCCATAAGCATTAGGCCAGGCCGGCTAACTTCAAATACGCATAAATCAGATATAATCATATTAACTACACCCTTTCCAGTTAATGGCAGTGTGCATTCTTTCAATATTTTATGCTCGCCGCTCTTGTTCACATGTTCCATTAGGATAACGAGGCGAGGGACACCTGCAACCAAGTCCATCGCACCGCCCATACCCTTTACCATTTTGCCAGGAATCATCCAGTTAGCTAGATCTCCGTAGTCAGTGACCTGAAGAGCCCCCAGAACTGATAGCTGAATGTGTCCACCACGCACCATGCCAAAGGACTCGGCACTGTCAAAAAAGCTAGTGGAGGGTAATGTGGTTACGGTTTGCTTGCCGGCGTTTATTAGATCAGCATCTTCTTCACCTTCGAAGGGAAACGGACCCATGCCCAGCATACCATTTTCGCTATGAAGCTGTATTGTCATGCCTTCTGGCACATGATTAGCGACGAGCGTTGGAATACCAATCCCGAGATTTACATAAAATCCGTCTTTAATTTCCTTAGCAGCTCTTGCCGCCATCTGGTCTCTGTCCCATGCCATGATATTTACCTCCTACTCAGCCGCCGCCCGCGGACGGGTGGTACGTTTTTCGATATGTTTCGTCACTTTGTCTAGCTTGACGATTCGGTGAACATAAATACCTGATGTCATAATTTGATCAGGGTTAATATCGCCGGTGTTTACTAGGTGCTCGACTTCAGCAACAGTTATTTTTCCAGCGGTTGCCATCACAGGATTTAGATTGCGCGCAGTCATGCGGTAAACAAGATTACCTTCCGCATCGCCCTTCCATGCATGGACAATAGAGAGGTCCGCGACAAGGCCAGTTTCCATGACGTAATGCCGCCCATTGAACTCTCGTGTTTCCTTTCCTTCAGCCACCTGGGTGCCGTACCCCGTAGGTGTAAAGAAAGCAGGAATTCCAGCACCACCAGCACGGCAACGCTCAGCCAGAGTCCCTTGTGGGTTGAATTCAATCTCGAGTTCGCCGGCAAGGTACTGCTTGGCAAACGTGGCGTTTTCACCAACATAGGAGCTAACCATCTTTTTTATTTGCCGTGTCTCCAGCAAAACACCGAGGCCAACGTCATCGATTCCACAGTTATTAGAAATCACGGTCAGTCCCTTCACGCCTGATTCCCTAATGGCTTCGATCAGCGCTTCAGGGATACCACAAAGGCCGAAGCCCCCCGCCATGATGGTCATGTCATCACGCAAGAGTTCGGCCAGAGCAGACTTTGCATCTGGGTGAACTTTATTCATCGTCACGTCTCTATCTCCTCGTATTTTCGGTGTGTCAGAATTAATACCCGATCGTCGGAATGTCCATTAATAGCCGCGTTTATATACGACCTGTGCAGCTCGATCTAAATCCTCTCTAAATTTCGGGTCAGCTATAGCGATAAGCCTTTTGGCGCGTTCAGCAAAGCACTGACCTCGCAATTCCGCGGCACCGTGTTCAGTTACCACCACATCCACGTCCGTGCGCGGGGATGTTACGACCGGAGATGTCAACTCAGCACAAATACGAGACATAGTCCCGCGCTTAGCTGTCGAGGACAAAGCCATGATCGAATGACCTCCTTTGGACCGGTGGCCCGCCCGAACAAATTCTGGCTGGCCACCAACACCCCCCACATAGGCGTCACCTACTTGTTCTGCGTTCACCTGCCCGCTCAAGTCAATCTCCAGAGCACTATTGATAGTCACCAACTTTGGGATATTAGCAAGTACATCCGATGAGTGGGTATAAGATGACGGACGCATAGAAATTTCTGGATTACGGTGTGCAAAAGAGTAAAGGCGCTGGCTACCGATAAGCCCGCCAGCTATGGAGACTCCTCGATCTATAGGCTTGCGAGCATTGGTAACAACACCCTTTTCAATAAGCACCACGAGACCATCACCAACGCTACCTGTATGAACTCCTAGGTCACGACGGTCTAAAAGCAATTGCATGACCGCATCAGGCACTGCGCCAATACCTATCTGTAATACGGAGCCATCCTCAATATATTCAGCAACGTACTTAGCAATTGAGCGATCTAAATCACCAATTGGCCCAGACTCTAAAGTCGGTGCGGAACGCGATGAACGTATAAGGTAGTCAATATCCTCCGGCGACAGCCTATCTGGACAATCCGTTTGAGGGACCTGATCATTGACTTCGACAACGACCGTGTGGGCCTTATTAACCATTGAGCGCGTATAATCACTAATCAGCCCGAAACTATAGGTCCCATCTTCAAGAGGAGGTGGCACCTGTAAGAATGCCACATCGCAAGGCACTATATCTTGATCAATATAAGATGCGACCTGACCTATATGGCACGGGACAATATGAAGAGTCCCTCCTTTGGCCAAACGCCGGGTTGTCCCCACAGCACCGAAGCCCTTCATCGTGATATAGTCGCTATGCTCCGGCTTAAGGGTGCTTGTGAAGCATGCACCCAAATACACGTTTATCGGTCCTACAGCTGATCGTTGCTCTACTAGAGCTTCTGTTAACGTCTGAGGTTCTCCACAAGCTTGCCCCCACAGTACATTATCGCCAGCTTTGAGAATTTTTTTTAAATCGAGCGTTTCTGGAGTCAGTATTTCGGGCATATGGCGCCACCTTTACTTTCTAGTGTTCGAAACATTACGCAATTGATATGAGAAGGTTTTCGGATACTGAAGCCCTGCGGTCAAGACACGAAGACTTAGTGGAAAGCCGCCATGCTACCTGCATGATAGCTCGGCCAAAACTAAAGCAAATCAGCAGGCCTTAACTCTTGCGTACAAGATACGCGACCGTTACCAAGACTTTCATCCTCTCGCTGCTCAAGTTGATCTTTGGTCGGCGAGCCACGTTTCGCTTCGGTCTAGAAAACTAGAGCTAAGTCGCAGGCTTTAATTTAATGGCTTCTTCTTCCGCCAAACTCCCTCCTCCTATTGATAATATAAAGGGAGCTTTATGGATGATAGCGGGATCCACATGCTTTGCCATAGTAACTGCTTTAGTCAAAGTCCTGGGCACAGATCTACACCCTTTTGTGATCGTTTTTTTCCGCAGTATATTTGGGGTCTCTGTAATGTTGCCCTTTCTGGCACACCGGGGACTAAGCATTTTCCGCACCCACAAACCTGGACTTCATCTTATACGCCTTGGATGCGCAACAGTGAGTATTATAGCTGCGTTTTATGCTATCGCGCATATGCCCTTAGCAACAGCTGTCTCCCTGAGTTTTACACGACCCCTTTTTATGATCTTGCTTGCGGTTTTTCTTTTAGGTGAAGTGGTTCGTTGGCGTCGCGGTTTAGCTACATTGGTCGGATTTGGCGGGGTTATTGTCATGCTTGGTCCAACAGGAATGTTTTCCGAACCTGCTGCATTCTCGGCGCTTTTATCAGCAGCCGCTATTTCGGGCGCGCTTGCTGTGATTCGTAAGCAAGCGGCAGAAGACGGGCCAATTACACTGATGGCCTGGTATGCCTTTGGATTAGTGATTACGACCTCCGTGCCAGCACTCACCGTTTGGCAAACCCCACAAGGCATACAGTGGGTTTACCTATCAGCAGTGGGTCTTTTTTCCAGTGCGGGCCAATACCTGCTGATACGGGCTTTTGCAATCGGCGAAGCAACTGTGATGAATCCCATAGACTATATACAAATTATATTGGCAGCACTATTTGGACTTTTGTTCTTCAGTGAAGTCCCGAGCATTTGGACTGGTATAGGCTCTATCGTAATCGTTGCTTCAACGCTTTATATCCTATTTAGAGAATCACATGTAAAAAAAACACCGACGCCACCTGTGCATGCCGAGTAATCATCAAAGAACTAATATTTCTGACCAGCGGCAGTCTTATCCATAAATTCGGCCATAGCTATGTCACGATCGGAAACACCACTACAGTCATGAGTGGATAATGTAACCGCTACAGAGTTATAAACATTGAACCATTCAGGGTGGTGGTCCAGCTTTTCTGCCGTCATGGCGCAGCGACACATAAATCCAAAAGCTTCATTAAAATCCTTGAATTTAAAACTCCGTTTAATGGCATTACGACCCTCTACATCACTCCATTCGGGGAGCTTCTTCAGCGCCTCTTTGCGGGCTGTCACACCCAACTTCTGTACCATCACCGTCCCTCTTTATTCAATCTGATTACACGTCAGCCATAGCCATCACAATAATGCAAAACTATTTCTATCCACAAAATTCACAGAGAAATTAAATACATTATATTTTAGCAAGCAAGGCATTAATATAGCTCGGAACAATAACTGTGGCTGGGCCATGATGCACTTCATGAAACATCATGGCTCCAGATGATGGTTCCAAATTTAACTCCACGGTATGAGTCTGTTCTTGCCTACGAGCCATTGCAACGAATCCGGCTGCTGGATAAACGTTGCCGGACGTACCAATAGATATGAATAGATCGCAACTTAATAGTGCCTCCGTAATTTCGTCCAGCCCCATTGGTGTCTCTCCAAACCATACTACATTGGGCCTCATACCTCCTGAACGCACGCAGCCAGAGCATATATCTTCCGTTGACATATCTTCAATCCACTCGACGACGGCACCACAAAAGTTACAGCGGGCCTCGTCATAGTTTCCATGCATATGAATTAAATTAACTGAACCCGCCTTTTCATGAAGAGAATCGACATTCTGCGTAACAATGAGAACCTGTCCAGGCCATAGCGACTCAAGAAGCGCTAGTGCCAAATGGGCTTTGTTTGGCTGTACATCTATGGACCGTGTGCGGGCTCGGCGCATGTTATAAAATGCATGCACGCGATCAGGTTGACGCGCAAAAGCCTCGGGTGTTGCAACGTCTTCCCAACTGACTCTTGACCAAATACCATTAGCATCACGAAATGTATCAAGACCAGATTCCTTGGAAATACCAGCGCCAGTAAGAACAACGATTGACGAATCCTTCCGGGGGAGAATTCTTGGCACTACGGGGGGAGAGGGATTATTCATGGACGAACGGCATTCAGAGATGGTTTTCTTCTAAGACGGCATTACCTAAGTATGCTAACGTTCTAGCCACTTTGGAGCAAAGCCTACTGAATGACTAAGGTCTTGTTTGTATGTACTGGCAATATTTGCCGCTCACCCACTGCTGAAGGTGTTTTTCGTCATCTGGCGAATGCAGCAGGTCTCGGCAATGATGCAAAAATTGAGTCAGCTGGAACACATAGTTATCACGTGGGTAATCCACCCGACCCACGGACTGTGAGGGCCGCCGCAAATCGCGGTATAGATCTATCTAATCAGCGTGCCCGGCGCGTACGCCGCGAAGACTTCCATAAGTTTGACCTGATTCTCGCAATGGACCGCAGTCATCTTGAACACCTAAGGGCGCTTCGACCTAAGGATTCTCTAGCGGAGGTGCGATTATTTTTAGATTATCATCCATCAGAAATACTCAAGGACGTGCCCGATCCTTACTATGGCGGAGATAATGGGTTCGAAGACGTTCTAGATATGATCGAACAAACCATTACCCAGCTGATAAAAATTCTCCGGCAGGGTAAAGCATCTTGATTAAACACATTAAAGCTGCGTACCAGACTTACTGTGGCAGATATCGCCTAATCCTGAGATAAGTCATAATCTATTAATGGTATATAGACCGGGGCCTCCTTGCCAAGGCGGCTTTCAAATAGTGTGAATTGACCCACATGGAAAGGCCCCGCTTTGAAAAGATTATTGCCCTCAATAAACGATTGAAGGCGATCTGGTTTAGAGTATGAGAATCGGGCAACTGTAACATGTGGCGTAAATTTTCGCGTCCCAATTAGTTGGCCTGATCTAACCACAGCCGACTCTATTTTGGTCTGTAGATAAGACAGCTGCGGTGAAGGAACAACACTTGCCCAAAGCGCACGCATTTTGTAACCGTGACCGAATGTTCCAAGGCCTTGAAATTCTATATCAAATGGCTGCGCTTTTATTCCTTCAAGTGCGCGATGTATATCTTCAGCTTTTTGCGTATCGACTTCTCCAACGAAGCGCAAAGTAAGGTGCATGTTGACAGGCTTAACCCAACGTGCGCCAGGCAAGCCGCCGCGCATCGTTTTAAGCCGAGATTTAATACCATCGGGGAGTTTTAATCCTATA
Source organism: Fidelibacterota bacterium (assembly GCA_002712165.1). Classification (GTDB taxonomy): domain Bacteria; phylum Pseudomonadota; class Alphaproteobacteria; order Rhodospirillales; family Rhodospirillaceae; genus UBA11612. The sequence continues at coordinate 8,302 of PASS01000073.1, read as the reverse complement.
AATAGGCGCATAATACCCTTACCGCTGTTTATTCGTCGTGCGATTTGGACTGATTATTAAGCCGCCTTTCCTTAACCCGCATAATGAGCTCCTCAACAGAAGAAGATATGCGCGATACAATTACAGCTACACCTTCAGCTGTTGGGTGAATTCGATCATCCTGATTAAGGCTCGGATCAGCGACAACGCCATCCAGAAAAAATGGATAAAGTATCGCTCCGGATTTCTCTGCTACATCAGTAAAAATTGCGTTGAACCTCACGCCATAATCCCGCCCGAGGTTTGGCGGTGCAAGCATTCCAGCAATGAGAACTGGTATTTCATCTTTTTGAAGACGTCGTACAATGAAATTTATATTGTCAGCCGTTATTGCCGGGTCGACCGCTCGCAAGGCATCATTACCACCAAGAGCTACAATCACCGCATCCGGTTTTTCCGCCAAAGACCACTCAAGGCGTGAACGGCCTCCAGTCGTCGTATCACCGGATACGCCACCTTGCAGAACCTCGACTGCAAAACCCTTCCCCTCAAGATGAGCTTCCAACTGTGCTGGAAAAGCTTTTGCAGGGTCATCTAGGCCATACCCCGCTGTCAGGCTGTCACCGAAAGCTAAGATGCGGATGGGAGCCTCTTCAGCCAGATGTACCCCACCAGCACCCCAGGCAATAAGTCCGTGAAACAACCCCAAAAAGACGAAGATTGTAACAAAAAAGGCCCATATTACATTTTGCACTATCGATCTATGCATTAACAACCGTCGTCTGTACATGGTATGAAGCGCCGCCAGTTGCATCCATCAATCTCCTACCAGAACCCAGCATCATATGGACACTCTTACGACTAGCCACAACTTTTCCGACGCAGCCGAGTCCGCGGGTTCAGCAGCTATTGCCCTGAACCAAGTGCACCTCACTTTGGAGGGGCCAGTGGGGCCGGTCAACATCCTGCGTGGTGTTAATCTGAATGTTAGCGCTGGTACCGCACTTGGGGTTGTTGGACCCTCGGGCTCTGGCAAAACAACGATGCTAATGATCATTGCTGGCCTAGAGCGCATCTCAGCTGGCCGAGTTGAAGTGGCCGGCACAGATTATGCTGCTCTCAACGAAGATGCGCTAGCCCTCTTCAGGCGTGATGCTGTTGGGATTGTCTTTCAGTCATTTCACCTGATCCCCACAATGAGCGCCCTTGAAAATGTGGCCGTACCACTGGAGTTTGCAGGCTTAAAAGATGCCTTCGATCGCGCGGAAGACCAGTTGAAGTCTGTGGGACTTGGACACCGAATTGATCACTATCCGGGCCAGCTATCCGGTGGCGAGCAACAACGCGTCGCCTTGGCAAGGGCCTTTGCGGTAAAACCAAAAATTCTCCTCGCCGACGAACCAACTGGAAATCTGGATAGCGCGACAGGGCAGCAGGTTATCGATCTTCTTTTTGAGCTCCACGATAAAAGCAACACGACGTTAATGCTCATTACTCACGACTTCAATCTGGCGAAGCGATGTGACCGTGTAGTGCGCATCGCCGACGGCCTGATTGTTGGTGAAGGCCTTGCTGATTTACATGAGGCTAAAAGGGGTTAGGCTATGAATAACTTACCGCTTCCATTGCGGTTTGCTTTGCGGGAGCTGCGTGGTGGTATGCGTGATTTTCGTATTTTTCTGGCCTGCATTGCTATCGGCGTTGCCGCTATTGCTGGTGCAACTTCATTAAACGAATCAGTCAAAGCGGGTATTGAATCAGATGCAAGACCGCTGTTGGGCGGTGATCTGCAAATTGATGCTGACTCTTACCCCATTGACGATAAACAACGCGCTGGTCTGGAAATTGGAGGAACGGTAAGTGGACAAGTTCAACTGCGTTCGATGGCGCGCACCAAAACCACTGAGGGAAAAGTCGAAAGCCGTACGCTCATCGAACTCAAAGCCGTTGAGAGCAATTATCCACTCTACGGTAGCTTAGAGCTAACACCAACCATACCACTTCAGCATGCATTGGCACAGAAGGACGGCATATGGGGTGCCGCTATAGACGACTCTCTGCGTGAACGTCTTAACATTGATATAGGCGATATGATTTATGTCGGTGAGGCCGCCTTGCAAGTACGTGCCGTAGTTGTGATTGAACCAGATCGAGCAGTTAGTTTCGCAACGGTTGGCCCCCGGGTAATGATCAGCCGAGAGGCTCTGCCCTCAACGGATCTTGTGCAAATGGGTAGCCTTGTCGAATTCAAGTACAATATTAGATTAGACAAATCAGAGAGCGACGAAGATTTCCGTACCCGGCTTGACCGTGATTTTCCAACAGCAACATGGCGTATTCGTGGCCTTACTCAAGCTGCCGGAGGATTAGAACGCTTTATTGATAACGTCACTTTGTTCCTAACTTTGGTAGGACTAACAGCGTTACTAACCGGCGGCATAGGCGTTGCAAATGCCGTACGAGCACACCTTTTAGGTCGCTTTAATACCATCGCAACCCTAAAATGCCTAGGTGCTCCCGCGGATATGATATTTTATATATATCTGATTCAATTAGGTATTTTAGCTTTTGTGGGAATTCTGATTGGCCTGATACTAGGAGCAACCATCCCATTTATCGCCGCTAATACACTAGGCGATCTCTTGCCGGTTAAAGCTGGGTTTGGCCTTTATCCTTATGCATTGATTAAAGCGACTATATTCGGAGCTTTAACAGCAGCCCTATTTACCTTGTGGCCCTTGGCTCGGGCCCGCGACATTCCCCCAGTCGCATTGTTTAGATCATTACTCGCCGACCAGGGGCTCTGGCCCCGGAAGAAGTATGTGATCATTATTGTGATCATCGCTGCAGCCCTTGGCATATTCACTGTCTCTACAGCGGAGGAGCCACGCTACGCGCTCTACTTCGTTGGTGGTGCTGCATTATCAATGATACTTTTTCGTATAGCAGCAACAGGTGTTATGCGATTCGCTGCAAGGATGGCCGCGGGCCGCAATAGCCCCACAGCGGGAAGTCCCACACTAAGATTGGCATTTGCAAACCTTTACCGCCCCGGCTCACCAACAACTTCTGTTGTACTATCTTTGGGCTTAGGTCTATCTGTTCTGGTTGCTATTGCCCTTGTAGAATCAAATCTCAATGCAACTATCGAAGAAGGCCTTCCTAGCGATGCCCCCAGTATGTTCTTCATTGACATCCAACCACAGCAGGAAGAACGATTTCGTCAAATTGTAGAATCGATTCCTGGCGTTGAAAAAGTACTAACCTCGGCAATGATTCGCGGACGCGTAGTTAGAATTAATGATGTACCAGCAGCACAGATAAAGGTAGCGCCTGGTAGCCGTTGGGCAATTCGAGGCGAGCGCAGTGTTTCACATGCTGCTAAAATGCCTGAAAACACGCGTCTCACCCAAGGTAAGTGGTGGCCAGCGGATCACACAGGCGAAAACTTCGTCTCCATCGATGCTGAAGTGGCGCAAGATATTGGTGTTAGCGTGGGAGATACCATTACAATAAATATACTCGGCCGGGACATTACCGCTCAAATTGCAAGCTTACGCGACATCCGCTGGCAATCCGGCGCGATGAATTTTACCTACATTTTTTCACCGAATGCACTAATTGGGGCACCAAGCACCTATCTCGCCACCCTAAAATCAAAGCCAGAGACTGAACTTACTATTGAAAACGCTGTATTAAATGACATGCCTAATGTCACAGTCGTCCAAGTGCGCCAAGCTCTTGATACGGCTCGTGGTATGTTGAATACCCTTGGCCTTGCTGTGCGCATGACCGCTGCTGTTGCACTGATTTCAGGCGCTGTTGTATTAGCAGGTGCTGTGGCAGCCGGACATGCAAGACGTATATACGAATCTGTCGTATTAAAAGTGCTCGGAGCAACTCGTGCTGATGTCTTGAAAGCTTTTATCTTTGAATATTTGCTTCTTGGTGTTGCAACCGGTCTGATCGCAGCGATAGTTGGGGCTCTAGGGGCGTGGAGTGTTGTAACTGAAATCATGCGAATCGTTACCTGGCGCCTGGACTATGGCTTAGTAATAATTGTTCTAATCAGCTGTATTGCGGTTACCTTACTAGCTGGATTCATGGGAACTTGGCGCGCCATGGGTGTAAAATCAGCGCCTCATCTACGTAACGAGTAGAGTTTTATAATATATTGATTTATAATTGTAATGTCGCGGCACTTTGGATTAAGTTTGGGTGTCAATCGGCTTATTTCTATTGCTAAACAAGGTCTAAATACCAATATAGAATCATATTCTGCACTATGAGAATGAACAGTTAACATACGAGGAAAATCATGGTCACTGAAATCAATCGTAGAACATATTCGGGAGCATCAGCAGACAATGCAGAGGCCATACAGGTCGATGCTGGTCTCCGTAATTATATGCTGCGCGTATACAATTACATGGGATCTGGCCTGTTTCTATCGGGTATTGTAGCCATGCTGGTCGCTAATACCGGTGCTCGAGATCTGTTTTTTCAATCTGCGGGCGGCGGTATCGTCGGATATACCGGCTTAGGTATGATCGCAGTCTTCGCTCCTATCGGCCTGATACTGGCCATGAGTTTTGGTGCAAGAAAAATGAGTGTTGGCACACTTCAGATTCTCTATTGGGCGTTCGTTGCTCTGATGGGAGTTGGGCTTTCAGTTGCTTTGTTAGCTTATACTGGTGAAAGTGTGGCTCGAGTATTTTTTATAACCGCCATATCTTTTGGTGGCCTTAGTCTCTATGGCTATACGACAAAGCGCGACTTATCCGCTTTCGGGACATTCTTTATGATGGGACTGATTGGCCTAATAATTGCCGGCGTGGTAAATATTTTCCTACAAAGTGCAATGTTGCACTTCATATATTCAGCAGTTGGTGTGCTTTTATTCGCTGGTTTAACGGCCTACGATACTCAGTCCATTAAGAACACTTACTTTGAGGTCCAAGGTAGTAGTGCTGAAGATAAATCAGCTGTTATGGGTGCTGTGCGCCTTTATCTTGATTTTGTGAATTTGTTTATGTTCTTGCTGCAGTTTTTAGGTGCACGCCGCGACTAAAAGATTAAAAAGCAGTCAACTTTTTAGCCCGGGCTCATCAAGAGTCCCGGGCGCTTCTTTAAACAGATCGGGCTTTTGCACGGTGACTTAGTCGTTCCGATCACACCGCGGTATATTTTATATATGAAGGAACCGTTATCAGCCAAAAGCACCTCAGCGCTTCTAACCGAAGCTAAGTCTGCGCAAGCAGCGGGCAACTTTAAAACTGCGTCTAAACTTTATAGCGAAGTCGCATCTCAAAGCGATGACAAAGAAGCTGTCGTGGCATCTGCAGACGGACTCCAGGGCTGCGGGAAGGCATCTGCAGCAATTACTGTCATTGAGAATGCCTTAAATCAATGGCCTAACAGTCCAATGGTTCTTATGCGGGCTGTTATTGCCTATGAAAACATAGCAAATCACTCTGGCGCGGCGCGGCACTTGAAAACAATAACTCAAATTTTTCCTAATAAAGCCCGGTATTGGTCAAGACTGGGAGACGCTTATACTGCCGGCAGCAACTGGAAAGACGCCGAATCCGCATATGCACAGACACTAAAAATAGCGCCATTAGACCCTGCAGCCACTCTGGGCCAGGGAGATGCTTTAGCACAACTAGGACAATTTAACGAAGCACTTGAGTGCTTCCACCGGCTCGTAAGAGTGCTTCCCGACCACCCGAATGCACTTTTAAAGCTAGGAAGTCTCTTATCAACTCTTGGTAAGTTTGAAGAGGCGGTCGGCATCCTACGCCGCGCGATTATAAATGACCCTGAAAGCACCACTGCTCACATCTGCTTAGGTAGTGCGCTCCACTACTCAGGTCACACTGATGAGGCTCTCGCATTTTGTAAAAAAGCAATGAACTTGGAATCCCAGACAGGGGTAGCTCGGGAATTAGTCGGAATCTTTCTGCTCGATAGCGGGCGGGTTGCCGAAGCAACAGAAATTCTGACAACGATCGATCGGTCAGACGCTAGTATTATGGGTCTTATTGCCTTGTATACGGTTGAAAGCTTAGCCGAGAATATGGAAGCGGCTGAGCGGGCTCTACAATGCATTCTTGTATTAGATCCAAACAACAGCGAGGCGCGCCACCTTCTTGCATCTTTACATAAAGAACCGCTTTCGAAGCCGGTCTCAGGATTTGTAGAAAGTGTATTTTCACGATTGGCCCACAGGTTTGATCAGCGCATGAGAACAGAACTGGCTTATCAAATGCCGCAACTTATGGCAGACGCGATCGTGCGGGTACGTAAGAAGGCTAACCCTTTCAGAGGCTGTATGGATTTAGGATGTGGCACGGGTCTTATGGGCTCCACACTCACTGGCATTATTGGAGATGGGGAGGTAGTTGGAATTGATATATCCGAGGCCATGCTGAATTTTGCTCGAAACAAAGCGATCTATGGTCAACTTTTGCATGGGGATGTGGTCGAAGTACTTAGAATGACTGAAGATTCATTTGATCTAATAACTGCAGCCGATCTTTTACCCTACCTCGGGGATCTCACGGATCTGTTTTCAGTTGTCGCAGCACACTTAATAAAGGGTGGAGTTTTTGCTTTTACCTACGAGAGCGCGGAAAGCGGAACATATAACTTAGGGCCATCGGGGCGATTTAATCATAGCTCAGTATATTTGGAAAAATTGGCAAAAGATGTCGGCCTAGAGAAAATTTCAAATGAACCTGTTGTCTTGCGTTATGACAAGGGCGAAGAGGTTCCAGGTTTCATCAGCCTATTATCAACTACTACGTAGCTACAAGATGGCAGAATGCTAAAAATTAAAAGGCTTAATTTAATCTGGTCAAACTATCAAGGCGATGTGACCCGCCAGTAAAGTCCAAGGTTCGTTGCGACTGCATTCTTAGTACTATGGTTAACTGTAAAATCATAAGTGTCATGGCCAGTAACTACGCCTGGGCCTTCCTTGGCGTAACTGTATAATGCATAACCTTGATATGCCCACTGCCTGGTCCCATCAGGCCGATCAAAAATTGTCCAGTATCCCCTAGCTGCAGAACCACCGTGAGCCAGCAGTGGTTGCCAAATTTCTTCACACTTAGAGTCACAACCAGACAGGCCGATAGATTGACCTGTTCCGAAGCTTCCACGCGTTGCACCTCGAGCATTATGTCCGCCGGTTCCTCCGTAAGAAGCCCGGTCACGAGCGTAAAGAGACTTGCCAGTCGCGACTTCTATAAGAACACCACCGCGTCTCTGATCTGAGCGCACAGCAACCTCTGGCGGCATATAATAGCGCATGACCCATGCCAGTCTGAATCTTGAATCTACTACCTTGCCGTTAGAATCACCCAGCTCGACATCGCCATCGTAAGTAAACAAAGGCTTTTCATTGAGAGCCCACTGATGGATGCCATCATTGCGCGCAACAACTGAAAAATCGCCGATTGGTAGCGCAAGTTGGGACGCAACAAAGGGCGAAAATCCTAATAATTCTGCTTTGGTTTTTTCGAGGTCACCAGAAAATACATAAAGCGGCATGCCTCGAGCATCGACCATAACCTGCCCGGGTGCCGTATATATCTCTTCTACCGAAACGCCGGTCGGTAATGTGAGCCACTCTTTTGGCTCCACTTCAAAAATATGCCAAACTCCATCCACGCCGTGTCCCTTAGCGCCCCCACCACCGCGTCGGCTTTTTACCTTATCTTCAGAATACGAGTACAGAGGCTTTCCTCGAAAAGCCCATTGGTAGGATCCATTATCGCGAGACACCAACGACCAATCCCCAACTGGCTTAGCCTCAGGAGGGGCAATGGCGGGTGGCCATATCTTTGTGCACTCATCATTGCAACTAGAAGTCCCCACAACATCTTTATCGTAAACGTAGAGGGGTTGATTCTCCGCGTTTGCAAAAATGAGTCGTGCACGAGGTTGATTAGAACTTGAACCTGGAACATTTACGCCCTGACCGATACGCACTGTCTTCAACAAAATGTCAGTAGGCGTGGCAGGCGCAACATGGTCTGGCGTTGTCGCTTCTGACGCCGCAAAACTAGATAGGTCATGACTCACAATCGCTGCAGCAATGGTGAGAGAGTAAAAAAACTTATGCATAATACCGAAGTCCTTGCCCGCCGATATGCCGCCGCCAGAATGCTTTTAAAACGCTAGGGCGTAGTGACACGCCAGTAAAAACCGAGACTAGATGCCGTCAACTTTTCCGTACTATCATTAACCATCAGATCGTAAATATCATGACCTGTCACTTCCCCTGCACTTTCATTTGCATAGGTATACATGACAT